>JAPLFS010000025.1 GCA_026390555.1 Pseudomonadota bacterium | reverse complement strand
ATAGGTAATTCGATTGGTCGTCCCCTGATCGGGGACGGCAGATTTTGTGACCAGTTAATGTTATCACCCCCACCGCATTGCTGCGCCAGCAGCTTGCGCTGCTGGACGGGCTCCGCAAATCGGCCCCTTAGGGGCTATTGAACGTCATTACCGTATGCGAATATTTCTGGAATATGCTGACTAGTTACCCCAGATCTAAGCGTTCTAAATTAAAGCCCAGATCTAAGCGTGACTATATTATTAGCGTTATTAAGCGAGTATTTCTCGTAACTGCTTCGCTCTGGGTGGTTTCCGTTTTGATACTTCGCTTTGTAAATCCTCCCATAACACCCCTGATAAGCATTAGAGCTGTCGAATATCTCCTGAACGACAAACCGATGCTTCGTGGGTGGAGCTGGCTCCCCTTGAATAAGATCCCGCTGCAGGTTCAACAGGCCGTTGTAGCAGCCGAAGACGCACGATTTATGGAGCATTGGGGGGTCGATCTCTCGGCAGTTGGGGCAGCACTTGAGGACTCCGATGCTCGTATGAAGCCGCGTGGCGCAAGCACCATAACGATGCAGACAGTAAAAAACGTATTTCTATGGCCCGGACGCAGCTATATCAGAAAGATAATAGAGGGCGTAATGGCTCCGCTTGCCGAGGTTGTATGGGGCAAGCGGCGAACCCTTGAGATATACCTTAACGTGATTGAGTGGGGCGAGGGCATCTATGGTATTGAAGCCGCTGCTCAACACTATTTTAATTGCTCTGCACAGCAGCTAACCCTCGAGCAGTCCGCGGCCCTTGCTGCTATACTCCCAGCGCCGCGCCGTTTGTCCCCCAAGAGGCTCTCAAGCGTATCGCAACGGAGATTTTACAGAATAGTAAAGGAGGCACGGGCTGTGCCCCTGCCCGTTAGCTTTACCCGCGTTCAGCGCTAGCATAACCCCTCAGGGGTCGATTAGCGCAGCAAATCGGGGTAATCACGCAGGATGTCACACAATTGACATCCAAAACCGACCTAACATATCGATAGTACTGTGTGCCACCTTAGCATACATCTTGCAGCGCAAGCCTCAGCAGAGGTGATTATATGCGTTTTATTGACTCAATCTTTGACCGTACCGTGACTGGCCTGAACAAGGCGATGGATCTGAGCTGGAAGAGAAACCAGGCTATATCCGCAAACGTTGCAAACGCCGAAACGCCGAAGTATCGCGCAGTCGAGGTGACGTTCGGTAAGGAGCTTGAGAAAGCATTCTCTCAAACTAGTGGCAGGATGGCGCACACCGACTCTAGACATATGGAGATAGCTAACAATCAATCGGCTGGATTTGTAGATGACGCCTCCGGAACAACCAAGGCCGATGGCAATAACGTAGATATAGATCTGCAGATGGGGCGATTAGCTCAAAATAGCGGTGACTATACAAACGCAGCGCGGTTAATCCGAAGGCAGATCGGATTACTTCGCACGGCGATACGGGATGGAAGGTAAGCTATGTTTAATGCTCTTGAGGTTCTTGCAAGTGGAATGGCTGCAGCTAGGTTGCGAGTAAACGTACTCGCCTCCAATATCGCAAACGCTGAGACAACTAACACCCCAGAGGGTGGACCGTACAAACGCAGGGACGTTGTGCAGGTTGCCAAGGATATTCCTGGAAGCTTTTCCGACTCCCTAGAACGAATGACACTTAAAAAACCGATGGTTTCAGCGGTAGTAGAAGATAGCGCGCCTGCGCGCCTTGTCTATCAACCGGGACATCCGGACGCTGACCAGCAGGGGTACGTTGCTTATCCGAATATTAATGTAGTTACGACCATGACAGATCTGATGTCAGCGAGTCGGCTGTATCAAGCAAATGTTACGGCGGTAGAGACGGCCCGTAGTATGCAAAACGAGGCTAGTAGGATTCTGACGCAAGCTTAGAAGGTAGAGAATTATGTCGATACAGGGAATACAGGGGTCATTTCAACAGCTTCCAGAGATTAAGGAGATCTCTCCAAAATCTACAGAGAAAGCTGGGTCGGAGAAGGGCGGTGGTTTCGCTGATATGCTTGAGAACGCACTCAAGGAGGTCAATGAGATGCAGACCGAAGCTGACCAACAGATAGAGGGCTTAACTCTGAAGAAAGATGGGGTAACACCGCATAGTGCGATGGTAGCCCTTGAGAAGGCCGACGTAGCTTTCCAACTTATGTCAGCAATTCGTGGCAAGATTATCCGAGCATACGAAGAAGTTATCCGAACACAAGTTTGATTACATTAATGAGGTTTTGTGGCACCAACGCTTGATCCAAAGGCTGTTCTTTCAAATTTATTTGCAGGCTATTTTAAGCTTCCGCTTGCCCAGAAGGTACTGTTTCCATTCCTGCTTGTTTTTTCAATCTCAGCGATAGTGTACGTATCGAAGTTGGCCACACGGCCCGATTACACCGTGCTTTATTCGGACCTCAGTTCGGGTGATGCCGCAGCCGTTGTTGAGCGCCTTAAGGACCTTAAGGCCGCTTATCGAGTCGAGGGGAGCACAATATCAGTATCTCCTCCAGAGTCTGTGCATGAGCTCCGCCTTAGCCTTGCTTCTGAGGGGATTCCAAAGACGGGCAGCGTTGGCTTTGAACTCTTCGACGGAACTAGTTTTGCGACGACAACACTTGGTGAGGTGATTAAAAAGCAGAGGGCACTGCAGGGCGAGCTTGAGCGCACCATCATGGCGCTTGAGTCAGTTGTTTCAGCCCGTGTTCATATCTCACAACCTGAAAAAACTATCTTTGCAAAGAACGCACAGGAGCCATCTGCCTCTGTGCTCTTAAAGCTCCGTGCCGGAGCAGAGCTAGACAAGAAGCAGATCCTAGGGATCACTAACTTTGTTGCCAACGGCGTCGAGGGACTAAAATCTGAGAACATTACCATCATAGATGTATTCGGAAACCTGCTTACTCCAAAAGAGGCTGATGGTGATGACTTAGGAGCAGACGCTACCAGATTGCAGTATGCGCGTGAGGTTGAGAAGGGCTATACGCAGCGGATTGAGGCGATGCTTGCTAAGGTCCTTGGACCAAGCCGAGTTGTAGCGCGAGTAACTGCCGACCTAGACTTCTCTTCGAATGAGCGAGAGGAGGAGAGTTATGATCCAGGCGGACAGGTGGTGCGTTCAGAGCGCAGTATCGAAGAAGGCGCGGGGTCTGGAGCGCGTGGCGGTGTACCGGGCACGGTAAGCAACCTATCAAACGATCCAAAACTTCTCGCCTCTCCAGATGCAGGTGCTGAGCAGAACATGCGTAAAGAGAGGGTTAAAAACTTTGAAGTGTCGCGAGCAATCGTTAAAAGCTCACAAGCACGGGGCAAATTAGTGCGCTTATCAGCCGCTGTTTTGATCGATGGAAAGTACACAGAGATACCTGAGCTCGGTGCCGATGGAAAGCCCAACGGCAAAACTACTAAGGATTACAAAGCCATCTCTCAGGAGATGATGAGCCAGGTTGAGGGGATAGTTAAGTCAGCGATCGGATATGATACTAGCCGTGGAGACGTTGTAACGGTTGAAAATGTTCCGTTTTATACACCGGATGAAGGTCTTGCGGTTGAGCTTGAAAAGGCAGATCAGCTTAATATGATCTATCGCTTCGGAGCCATGGCGGTACCGATATTGGCGCTACTGCTCTTTGTCTTTGTTGTTATCCGTCCGATGGTTAAATTTCTTACAACTAGTAACGAGCCTGAAGTTAATCTTGCGCGGCTTCTTCCTAGCGGAGTTCAAGAGGCCGAATCAAAGCTTAGTGCTGGGATAGAGACGAGCGGAGAAAGGGGTGCTTCCGGTGCTAGTAGAGGAGGTGGAGGGCTGTATGATCTAGACTCTAGCATAGATCTTGAACAGCTAGGAGAGATTATGGCGGAAAGCTCAAGACTTGTGAAGGAGAATCCACAACAGGCGGCACTTCTGATCAGATATTGGATTAATGACGGTAGGCTATAATAGTGGACATAGTATCTGAAGCTACAGAAAGAGGGTCGAACGATGAGGAAACGATATCACCGTACGAGCCCACGCCATATGTTCAAACAACTTGGCTCGTTTTGAATGAGGAGAAGCTAGGGAGTAGTGGGTTCGCCCCACTGCAGGCCGAGACCTTGAGTACCAAGCAGCGCTTACGCGATCCGATGTTTGAGGACTATAGCGGGATTATGCCCGCTAACAATGGCCCCGAATGGGGGGGTGTGGATGCGTTTCAATGTCAACAGCAGGATGTTGACGCGGCGGCACGAGAGCTAGAGTTGCGAGTAAGAGAGGAGCAGCTAGAGGAGCAGCGTAAACAGAGGGAGCTGGCAGAACAGGCAGCGCTGATTCAGGGGTCATATACGCGCGGATTGGAAGAGGGCAGGAACTCTGCACGTACTGAGGCAGAAGAAAACCTGAAGGCGCTTGAAGCAAGGCTAAGCACCACCCTTGATGATATGCGTGTGCAGATCTCAGAGAGCCTTACAACGACCGAGCAGAAGGCTGCTGAGTTGGCGCTATTAATAGCGCGCAAGCTAATCGGTTCTGTGGTTGAGAGCTCCTC
Organism: Pseudomonadota bacterium; assembly: GCA_026390555.1. NCBI lineage: Bacteria > Pseudomonadati > Pseudomonadota > Pseudomonadota bacterium. Next base: position 55,002 of record JAPLFS010000025.1, on the reverse strand, counting down.
TGATTATATCCTTCCGATTGTAAAGGAGGCGATAGCTCTTTCAGGTAGTGCGCAAATTAAGCATATTCGTGTTGGTACACGGGACTTCGAGTTTCTTCAAAATATAAAACCGGCTGCACTGGGCGCAGAAAGCGATGCAGCCTGGAGCTTTGAAGCCGACGATTCTATTCATATCGGTTGTGTGGTTGTTACGACAGGGGGCGAGGTAGATCTTAATCTTGAGCAGGCCTGGGAGCGGATCCGTGCTCAGATATTAGTAACTCGCGGAGAGGGGTAATGGATACTATCTTTGATCGAGCAGGGGAGATAGTGCAGCGCTCCAGCCTATTTGAATTGCGGGGCAAGGTTACGGATATTCGAGGGTTGTTGATAGAGGGCTCCGGACCGCAGGTCCCAGTCGGTTCTCACGTTACTATCAAGAACGGTGCGCAGTCAGTGCAGGCCCAAGTGATCGGCTTTCGCAGTAATAGGGTGCTCCTTATGCCCTTTGGAGAGACGCAGGGCATAGCGCCAGGATTTTGTATTACCGCGGTTGAAGGAAATTGCAATGTGCGGGTATCGAATCAGCTACAGGGGCGTGTCATCGATGCTCTAGGAAATCCCCTTGATGGACGTGAACTCCCTCTGATGGAGCAGGTCGTTCCGCTTTATCGGGATCCACCTAATCCCGTGTCACGAGTACGTATTACGGAGCCCCTTGATCTCGGTATCAAGGCGATGAATGGATTGTTAACTGTAGGAAAGGGGCAACGTATCGGGATTATGGCGGGCTCGGGGGTTGGAAAATCCACCCTGCTGGGCATGGTGGCGCAACACTCAAGGAGTGATGTAAACGTGATTGCGCTTGTGGGAGAGCGAGGTCGAGAGGTGCGTGAATTTATTGAGCGTGACCTTGGGCCAGAGGGGCTAGCACGGTCGGTTGTGATAGTTGCTACCGGAAATCAATCAGCGCTGCTGCGTATTCGTGCGGCGTTTCTTGCCACAGCGATAGCCGAGTTCTTTAGGGACCAGGGAAAGAATGTTAACCTGATGGTAGACTCAGTTACCCGCCTGGCCATGGCGCAACGTGAAGTAGGACTCGCGGCAGGGGAGCCACCAAGCACGCGTGGCTACACCCCTTCGGTGTTTGCGATGTTACCAAAACTTCTTGAGCGTGCCGGAACGTGTGAAGGAGCTGGCAGTATTACCGGATTATACACCGTGCTCGTTGAGGGCGATGATATGAACGAGCCGGTAGCCGATGCCGTGCGGGGTATCCTGGATGGCCACATCGTTCTCAGTCGTCGATTAGCTGGGCGTGGACACTATCCAGCGATCGATGTGCTACAGAGTATCTCGCGCGTAATGAGTGATATCGTTGACCCCGAGGTCAGCAAAATGGCGAATGAGATACGTGAGATGATAGCTTCTTATCAGGATACAGAGGATCTGATCACTATCGGTGCCTATAAACCTGGGCAGAATCCGAAAGTTGATCGGGCTGTACAGCGCATCGAGCGGGTTCAGGAATTCCTTAAACAGGGAACAGATGTACCGGTATCTCTGCAACAGAGCTGGCTCGCAATGGGGCAGATCCTACAGGGATAATGTATGCGACGCTTTTCATTTAGGTTGCAGCGGGTGCTAGATATTAGGGAGCAGTTCCGTGACGAGTTGCGTCAAGAACTTGTCCGTAAAAATCATGAACGTGATGATGAGTTGCAGGTTTTAGCTAGGTTAGAGCAGGAATCCCTCAAAATAAAGATAGAAGAGGGTGGCACATATTCTGCTAGTGAGCTTGTGATGTTTGGTGACTACAGCGTCCGTCTTAAACAGCTTATGGAACAGCAGCAACAACGGGTTGCTGCTGCTATCAAGCAGGTTGAGGAGGTCAAGGAGCGTTACATTGAGGCCAGTAAGGAGGCTAAGGCGCTTGAGATGTTGCGCCAGAAGAGACGAGAGGAGTACACGGAGCAGCAGCTCAAAGAAGATGGCAGGCAACTTGATGAGCTTGCCATACAACGGATTGGCCAAGGGATTGGCAGCAGAGATTAATAGAGAGTATTTCTATGACAGAGAAGAGATTAACTAAGGAACAGGCACAAGAGTTGTACGATGACCTCAACAAGGCCATGAACACAATGAAGGCCCGTGATAAGACCACAGGCGAGCGCTCAGGAGCTCTACGTCCAGAGGCCAACAGCGCGACCGCTAGGCAGATAGCTCGGCCCACTAAGAGCAATGCAACCCATAGATCGTCAAGTTTAAATGCCACAACTGCTGATGATTTAGCACCTCTAAGAAACTCCTCTGCAGCCCAAACGCGGACTATGAAGGGACAGGCGATCGCCGTTACGATGATTGGGCTGCTCTGTTGTGCAAAGATTACGCTCTCTGCTTTTGAGGCCAGTGGCGTCAGTACAGTTGAGATTGCGCAAGCTGCCGTTATCACAGCACCCAGGGGGCCACAGTGGAGTAAGGAAGAGGTTAAAGTTCTTACGGCTCTCGATAGTCGCAGGGTTGAGCTTGAGGAGAGGAGTGCGCGCCTTGAACAGCATGAGCTGGAGGCAACAGCTCGTAATAGAGATCTTACCGGTCGTTTGACGGAGCTAAAGGCGATCTCAGAGAGGCTTAAGGGGGAGCGCGATAAGGGGGACAAGCAACGTAACGGTCAGTTAGAACAGTTGGCGAATGTGTACGGTTCGATGAATCCACCAGAGGCCGCGCACCTGCTTGAACAGTTGGATATTCAGGTAACACTTTCATTAATTGAACGTATGCCAGAGAAGCGCATGGGGCAGATCTTATCTCTTATGAACGCACAACGTGCCCTTGAGCTTACGAATCTTTTAAGTAAGAGGCCGATCTAAATTAAAGGGTGGGGGCAGTCTCTGAGGTGAAAACCTTAGAGAATCAATATAAAAACCACCAGAAAACTGCCCCCTAAATCCGATCACGCAGCAGCTGAATTAGCAATGCGTGAATCCTGCAGGAGAGTCCATTGATACTTATCGCCTTGGCGAGTAAGTAACATGGTTCTCCGGTACGGTTCGAATGTCAGTCCGTTGATGGTGAGTGTATGCTCGCCAAAATCAACGAAAAGACCAGCCGTATTTCCTTGGAACTCAACCCCAGCAACCGAGAAGCTCGAAAGCTTTCGATCAGCAGAAGAGAAGAGATCTTCGAGGAGAAATTCCTCGTTATCCCAGGGATACATGCCGTTACGAACCAACACCCTACTGCCCTGAACTCGCACCATGCTGAACTCCTTTTCAATGGCGCCTTCGAACTAGGAGGTTTAGACATAAACCCCTTGCAGGACCAAGCTGGCCCTCCAAGAGGTTTACGCTATTCTGGTATTTTTGAAGCAATCCTTTAAAGAGACCGCCTCCCACAGGTAACGTTATGTGTGTTAGCTTAGACGGGGGCGCATAAAATGCTTAAAAGTGCGATAAATGACTGAAATCGAGAGAGATCGTATACAATCGAGCTTCTTTAGTCGCTACTGGGTCTGGCATGTAGCAGCAGAGAATCAGCATGCAGCTACCTGTATTGAGGAGCTGGCTAGGCGACTTGAGCATATAGATCCAGGTAGTTGGAGCGAGCGCTTTGCGCTCGGTGGTATTTATGTGGCGGGAGCTCCTGCACACCCAGATACACCGATCTTGGCGCCGTGTAAGCTCGAATATTACGAGCCAAAATTCGCGCTCTCAGAGGCAGAGAGCTTCTATCCTCAGTTCTCACCCGAGATGATCGTCTATATGGATGAGGATCTTGGGATCGCATATAAGCCAGCGGGATTGCCCACGATGGCGGCGCGAGATCAGCAGCGCTTTAATCTAGCTGGCTACCTAAGAGCGCACCTTGCAAGAGCGGTTCACACACCTTCACGACTCGATACCGCTGTTGCCGGATTATTAATATTCTCGCTCTCAGATCGTATGAATCGCCACCTTCAAAAAGCGTACGAGAAACGCAGCATTGAAAAGTATTACCTCTGTGAGGTAGGGGGCGTTCCAGCTTGGCAGGAGCTCGACATTACGCATGCACTAGGCAGGGATAGGCGACATGCTGTGCTACGAAGGGTTGTTGAGGAGGGCGGGGATCTGGCGCATACCAAGATACTTCTGCTTAAGAGCTATAATCACAACCTAGAGGGCCGTGCGTTACTGCAGGTCAAGCCGTTAACCGGACGGACCCATCAGATCAGGGTACACTGTGCGGCCGAGGGGCTGCCGATCGTTGGAGATCCCCTATATGGAGGAGCGCAGGCGCAGGACTTGCGGCTTGTTTCATATGCGCTGCGATTCCATCACCCATACAAACAACGCAAGGTTGAATTTGAACTTCCGCTTGCGCTAAGGCCTGAGTGGCTACAAGATATTGAGCAGCGAGTCGGTGGAGTTTCCATCGTATATCCTACAAAAGAGATAAGATGAAGGTCGTACATGTTAACGAGGGTTCGCCTGATCGTGAGCTCTCTCGGATTGAAGTTCCAGAGCTGCTCTGCGGCGAGCGTGATGTAATAATTGAGGTGCATGCCGCAGGTGTTAATCGAGCTGACCTCATGCAACGCGCTGGAAGGTATCCAGCACCTGCAGGGGCCTCAAAGGTGCTCGGGCTTGAAGTTGCTGGTGTTATTAAGGAGCTGGGAAGTGCGGTAAGTCGGTGGTCTATAGGGGAGCGTGTCTGTGCGCTTCTGGTGGGAGGGGGATATGCGGAGAGCGTTGTAGTTCCGGCTGAGCATATCATGCAACTCCCCGTTGAGTTGTCATTTGATGAAGGGGCGGGGTTACCCGAGGCTTTTATCACCGCCTTTGTTAATCTGTTCTGTGAGGGGGAATTGCGCGCAGGAGAGCGTGTCCTGATTCATGGAGGTTCAAGTGGTGTCGGTACGGCGGCGATCCAGTTAGCCAAACTACGGGGAGCTCTCGTTGCAGTGACCGTTGGAAATAATGAAAAGGCCAAGCGCTGTCTGGAGATCGGAGCAGACTTAGCCATTGAGTATAAAAGAGAGGATTTTGCAGAAGCTCTTAAGGGCTGGGCTCCCCAGGGGGTAGATCTGATCCTTGATTGTATAGGCGGGGAGTACCTTGCAAGGAACCTCTCTTCTCTGGCGCACAGGGGGCGGCTAGTTATGATAGCCTCGATGGGTGGGACAACAGGTTCTCTAGATATTCCAACCCTGATGCGTAAAAGGGCCCGTATTATCGGTTCAGTTTTAAGAAGCCGCAGCGATCAGGAAAAAGCTGATCTAATCTCTCAATTCTCTGAGCAATTCCTGCCCGCATTTTCTACCGGTGCTCTGAAAGTTATAGTTGATTCTACCTTTGATATTAGGGAAGCGCACAAGGCGCACCTCCGCATGACGAGTAGCGAACATATAGGAAAGATCGTCCTAAAGGTGCGGTAAAACGTGCGCCAGATAACATGAGCGCGGCGACTATTTTCTACCGAGTACCATTGAGAAAAACTCAGCTACCGAGCTGGCAAGAGATTGATGCGATGAGCGGATCAGTCGATCAAGCTCGCGAGCATCGAGCCAGATGCCCTGGGAGCTTTTGCAGCGCTCAATCGTAATTCCTAGGATCTTCTCCTGCTGCATGGGCTCGCCCGTTATCGGACTTTTTTGGCCACTAGTAACTGGACCAGCTCCGGTATTTACAGCTCCGGGGTTACCAGCTCCGGGGTTACCAGCTCCGGGGTTAATAGTCGGAAGCGTCCCAACAAAATCCTGTAAAGATGCGGAGCTGCCCTTGGCCGCATGCAGGATCTGTTCGAGCTCTCCGGCATCGAGCCAGATACCCCCCGACTCTAGGCAACGGTCAGCGACGACCCCCATGATCGTGATGTGCTCCATCGGCTTTCCCGTAGCTGGGCTAGAGCGAGCAGGCTGCTCCTTTTTAAGGGCAAGGCGGGCCAAGGCCTGCTTGTTCAGGTTCTCAAAGTATCCATCTTCCTGCGCTTTGCGTCGGTCGTCCCATGAATCGCTCATACCAGCTCTCCTAACCTCATTATCCTATAACATCCCGATCATTTTACCTAAATCCTTATGGAGACCACAACCATATATTATGTATATCTAGGCTATTACAGTAACGTAGTGGGTCTATGAGATTTGACATTTACCCTAGGGTGCAGTACTTCAATCACCTAGTGCGGGTGTAGCTCAGTTGGCTAGAGCGCTTCCTTGCCAAGGAAGAGGTCGAGAGTTCAAATCTCTTCACCCGCTCCATTTTGCTCCTCTGCAAACTTGGCGTAGCCAAGATTTGCAGGACGGCCAGGGTGGCTGCGTCCCTGGACCCGCTAGGATCAAGGTGGACTCTATTTGTTCCTCTATAAACTTGGCGTAGCCAAGATTTGCAGGACGGCCAGGGTGGCTGCGCCGCTGGACCCGGAAGGTACGGTACCAAAATACCGTCGTGGGATACTTGTAAGAATACGTTGCCGAAACAGGCGGGTGTAGCTCAGTTGGTAGAGTACTTGCTTCCCAAGCAAGATGCCGCGGGTTCGAGTCCCGTCGCCCGCTCCAGAATATCTGCAGAACAGTTTTTATTTGAGCAAGTTGGATTGACGATAGAGATCAACTAATTTGAGGCTCACACAACGCCGTAATCTTTGAAATAACGCTCTCCCAACTAAAGCGCTGCGTTGTCCAGGAGGTGCAATTTTCTGACATGAAGTGCAGGCGCTTCGGATCCGAGAGTAACGCATCGAGCGTTATGGTGAGCGCCTCTTGTGATACCTCATCGACGATACATCCGGTGCTGTTGTGTGCGATCCCTTCAGCTAACCCACCAACGTTAAAGGCTACGACAGGGGTGCCGCAGGCCTGCGCCTCTAATGAGGTTAGAGGAAAGGGATCAAACCAGATTGAGGGCACAACGCAGATTCCCGCCGTGGCGAGTGCGTTAGCGGCCTCCCTCTGTGAGACGTTGCCGTGGAATCTAAGTTCGGGCAGCGCACCTTTGAGCTCCTCGATATTGAGGTATTCAGCGCGTGACCAGAGTGAAGAGCTTCCAAATACATCTAACTCAAGCTTGGGATAGCGTGGTTTTAAGTTTATAAACGCCTCGATCAAAAGGTGCAGGCCCTTATCAGCTACCAGAGCACCTAAAAATACAAGCCGATTTGGATCGTGCCTCTCAGGGGGAGAGGGTTTAAAGATCTCAAAATCTACCCCGTTATGAATTACCGTCATGCGCTCAATCGGTGCCCCCTCAAGCGCTAACTTGTCTCGCTGTGCGTTCGAAACACAGAGGATCTGATCACAGAGATGTTCGAGTAGCTCTGGCCTGAGTCCGGAGTCTCCGGCGCTCCTGTCGTGCGTTATAAAGATCCGTCTGATACAGCTTGTTCTGCGACGTGAAAGGAGAAGAGCAAAGGCCTTGCCCGCGGCCAGCAGAACATAAGGGCCCTGCGCATCAGCCCAATCAAGTGCACGCTCGATATCATAGGTTGGGCCGAGATCTATAAAGGTAACGCCCTGGTCGATGGTTATCGGTTGCTTGAGTCGAGCAGCGAGACATACAGTGCGCCCAGAACGCGCCAGCGCACGCGCTTGATTAAGAGAGGCCATCTCAGCACCACTGTTGGGACCTAACGGATCGAGGGGATGATCGCTGTGGATTAGGAGATAAAGGGGTAAGTCCTGACGGCGTGTAGCGCTCATATCGTTATGATGAAAAAAGATCGGTAAAGGTTTCGGCGCAATGCAGCTACTTGTTTGGGTAACTATCTGTTTATTTGAGAGATTTCTGGAAGCATTGTTGAGTTATCTCCCATCTAATCCAATTATAGGCTGGCGGCGCTCTGAGGAGCTGGTTAGAAAGGATTTCTATGACAAATACTCTGGCACAAGAGCTTCAAACCTCAACCCCACGCGTTAGCGTGATAATGCCACTTTTTAATAAGGCGCCCTTTCTGCGAGAGGGAATCGAGGGCGTCATGCAGCAAAGATACCCGAACCTTGAGATCTTAGTTAGAGATGATGGTAGTAGCGATGATTCGCGCGAGGTTTTACAATCTATAGCTGATCAGAATCCTAACGTAGATATCAAGATCTTTACCGGTGAAAATATGGGAGTTTCGTTCGGCAGAAATTTTCTGATCGAACGCGCATCTAGTCCTGTCATCGTTTCTCAAGATCCAGATGATATCATGCTGCCAGGATTTATAGTCGAGGCGATTAACGCCATGCGCAGCACTGGGGCTCGAATAGTTTATAGCGATGTTGATGTCTTTGGAGTTCAGGAAACTCAGTGGAAGCCGCCAGCCTTTGATCCATTTGGAATACGTTACGCTAACTGCATCGCGGCTTCATTTTGTATGATGGATCGGGATCTTTGGCGCGCTGTGGGAGGGTTCGATCTGGGCTTGCCATTTAATGAAGATTGGAGCTTCTTTATCAGAGCAGCTCAGGAGGGCATCGCAGTACACCGCTTTAATAAGCCGTTCTTTCGCCATCGTCAGACCGAGAGTGGGCTTTATCACTCCTTTATTTTCGGAAATTGGTCACATAATTTGCACCTCGTAATGATTGCAAATCCAGATCTCTATCCGGTGGAGGAGGTACTCGAAGCCGCACGCCGACTGCGTGAGATGCCGGCCAGTTGGAAGCAGAAATTTTGCAATGCTAATGAACAAGTACCTACAAATCCGCTTCCTTACCTGGTGCTAGCTATCGCAGCACTTAGAGATAATGACAACGCCAGCGCCCGCAGTCTTTTGGAACACTCAATCCAGAGCTGCTCAAAGCGTGAGTGGCTGGCTCTGCACCTTCTTGCAGAGCTAACTGAGAGCACCGAGCCGCAGTTAGCCAGCACCTTCTATCACCATGCCCGAATCCGTCGCCCCGATCTCGCTCGGGTGGTTAATAGTCGAATTGACCATCTACTCGCCCAGATACGTGGAGCCCAGGCGACGCCTGGCGCTCATCCACGTACGTGATAGAGTACGGTTGAGTCCAGTTATAAATGATCACAATGAAAGCAATTATCTCGCGCAGCGTACTTCTCAGCTTTGTTATTATAAGCTCAACTATTATAAGCTCAATTATTATAAGCTCAACTGCTACAGCTCAGACGCAGGCCTTTAGCTGCTTAACTGGGGGGAAGTTGACCGGTGAGCAGGGGCGCACCCTACTTGAGAAGGTACAGGCCCGCTATTCACAGATCGAATCCCTTGAGGGCTCCTTTAAGCAGGACTCCTACGTGGCAGCACTTGATGAGGGGGAGGTTAGCTCAGGCGAGATGATCTTCGCCAAGCCCGGCCGCATGCGTTGGAGCTACAAGCAGCCCCGAGAGCAGGAGGTTGTAATCCGCGAGCGCGAGCTTTGGCTCTATCAGATCGATAAACAACAGATCTTAATCGACGATATTGGGCAGGTATTGCTCTCGAACCTGCCGGTCTCATTTATGATGGGAATAGGCAATCTGAGCCGCGATTTTGAGCTTAAGGGGGCCTGTCGTGGAGCTGAGGGGGTGGTGCTAACCCTCTCCCCACAGCCCTCAAAAACTGCGGCGGACCAGAAAGATTCTTTAGATGGGTTTGAGCTCCTAATAGACGAGGCTCAAAACCTCCCAAAAGGTGCTAAAATCAAGTCCTTAGGTGGTAATGTAACCGCCATTATATTTGACAAACTGAGGGTAGGGTCGGGCTCAATAGATGCTCTAAAATTTGTTTTAGAGTACCCAAAAGGTGTAGATGTAATGGACCGACGCATTCACTAGCGCTCTGCCCCCCTATGGTTGGCGGGGTTTGACCGTGTATGGGTTGAGGAGAAGAAACGGATTATCTCATTAGATCTAGTTGTATGAAGTCAGCCTTATCGATACTTCCCATTAATGATGGCCAAGCAACCAGCTGCTCCTCTGTGGCGGTGAATATTAACGAGCCACAAGCGCTCGACGGCAAGGTCGTCTTTGCTGGTCGAGCCGCCGTCGTAACTCTTGGCTGCGCCAAGAATCAGGTCGATTCCGAGGTTATGATAGGGGTGCTTAGGAACTCCGGATTTGAGATCGTAAACGAGCTCAGCAGAGCTGACGTGGCGATCATAAACACCTGCGGCTTTCTTGAGAGCGCCGTTAAGGAGAGCGTTGACTGTGTTCTTGAACTCTCTGAACTTAAAAAATCAGGCAGCCTTCGTCGGTTGCTCGTTGCTGGCTGCATGGTCGAGCGTTACAAGGGGGATATTCGCAAAGCGCTCCCTGAGGTGGATTCCTTTATCGCACTTGATGGGCTGCTCAGCGTTGGTCAGGCAGCACTCGGTACAGATGACTCGCTGCGAGATATTCTACATGAGGGCGCGCGCCCATACTTTCTTTACGACGACACGATGCCTAGACATCTCGCATCGCGCCGACATATGGCGTACGTCAAGGTTTCGGAGGGGTGTAATAGACCGTGCGCCTTCTGTATCATTCCGCAGATTCGCGGAGCGATGCGCAGTCGTTCGATCGAATCGGTTGCGCGCGAGGTCCAGGCGTTAGGTGCTCAGGGTGTGCGTGAGATCAACCTAGTTGCCCAGGATCTAACCGCCTTCGGTAATGACAATGGTTCCGGTCGTCTGGTCGATCTTTTGCGAACGTTAGATGATACCAAGGCGATGCCCTGGATCCGTCTTTTATACGCCTATCCTGTAGGGGTTGATGATGAACTTCTAGCTGCAATCATGGATCTACCCTCAGTATGCGAGTATCTCGATGTGCCGCTCCAGCATGCAAGTGAGGATGTTCTTAAGGCGATGAAGAGGCCGATCGGTCGCTACGGCTCTAGACGCTTTGTTGAGTATGTGCGCTCAAAGGCGGCCGGAATTAAGCTCCGTACTACCTTTATAGTTGGATTTCCTGGAGAGACCGAACAAGATATTCAGGATCTTGAGAACTTTGTCGCTGATGGACACTTTGAAAGCGTGGGGGTATTTACCTACTCACCGGAGCAGGGAACCGCTGCCTTCGATATGAAGGACCAGATCTCAGATAAGGAGAAGCGCGCTAGGCGTGACCGTGTGATGTTGGCGCAGCAGAAGGTTCGAGTCGCTCGCAATAGGGAGTATATCGGGCAGGAGCTTGATGTTCTAGTCGAAGGTCCGCACGAAGAGACCGAGATGCTGCTCTCTGCGCGTACACGCTTTCAGGCCCCTGAGGTCGACGGCTCTGTGCTTATTAACGATGTGGTTGAGGGGCTCGGAATCATTGAGCCTGGACATATGGGGCGCCTTGCGATAACAGAGATCTCTGGATACGATCTAGTAGGAACCTTAATTGCATGAGTAAGCCACGAATCGGGATCTTTATAATCGCGTACAACGCGGTTCATCACCTCAACAAGACCATCGCTCGTATTCCACCTGAGATATACGAGGCGGTAGAGGAGATCTTTGTTATTGATGATTGCAGCCAGGACAACTCTTACTATGCTGCACTTGGCTACAAGGCTGAGTTTGATATCAAGAAGCTTACGGTTCATAGAAATAAAAAGAACCAGGGCTACGGGGGCAATCAGAAGGTAGGATATCAGTACGCGATCGACCGCGGCTTTGATATAGTGGCGCTCGTGCACGGTGATGGTCAGTACGCGCCTGAAGCTCTACCCGCCTTACTTGAGCCGCTTGTAAAGGGAGAGGCCGAGATGGTCTTTGGATCCCGTATGGCTACCTCTACAGCGGCTCTTAAGGGAGGAATGCCGATCTATAAGTTCTTAGGAAACAGGATCCTGACCTATTGCCAGAATCACATGTCTGGCCTGCAGCTCTCTGAATACCACTCTGGATACCGGCTTTACTCCGTAGATGCTCTCAAGCGGATTCCATTTGAATCGTTTACAAACAATTGGCACTTCGATACCCAGATTATCCTCGCCATGGCAGAACGGAATTTTAGAATAGCAGAGAGCCCAATTCCAACCTACTATGGTAATGAGATCTGCCATGTAAACGGCATCCCTTATGCCTTTCACTGCCTGATGACCACCTACCAGTTCTACCGCAATCGCAGAAGAAACGTGCTTTCCTATCCAGGTGCTATGGATATCCCTCGGATCGTGCGTTCATAGCTTTAGTATTTTGCGATAATTCAGTATATCCTATCGGTTAGTTCAGGTTCAGGAGAAAAGTTCATGTCACATACTAAGAATCCACAGATCCTCGCCCTTAATGAGCTCGGACAGTCCGTTTGGTACGACAATCTTTCTAGAGATGTTTTGCGCTCAGGCGAGTTAAGCTCCCTAATCCAGGAAGGAGTATCTGGCCTTACCAGCAATCCAACGATCTTCAAGCAGGCCATCGCTGATACCAGTAATTACGATGAGGATATGAAACAGCCTGAGCTTAAAGAGCTGCCAACGGAGGCGCTCTGTGAGGAGCTGATGGTACGTGACGTTGCAGCAGCGGCCGATCTTCTCAGGCCGGTCTACGACGCAACTAACACTGGAGATGGCTATGCGAGTATCGAGGTATCTCCGTACCTCTCTGCTGATGGAAAGGGAACGGTTGAGGCAGCGCTGCGCCTTTGGAAGAAACTGAACCGCCCTAATATCATGATCAAGATTCCGGCAACGCCGGAGTGTATCCCTGCTGTTCAGGCCGTGCTTGAGCAGGGGATTAATGTAAACATTACCCTAATTTTTTCAACGCAGGTATACGAGCAGGTAGCGAACGCCTATCTCTCTGCCCTTGAGACGCGCGCCAGAAAGGGCGAGTCGCTGCAGGGAATCTCCTCCGTTGCCAGTTTCTTCGTGTCACGAGTGGATGCCAGCGTAGAAAAAAGTTTTGATGAGCTGGTTAAGGGTGGAAAAGCGCAGGCAGGAGAGAAGGAGTTCTTTCTTGGTAAGGCTGGCATAGCGAACTCAAAGTTAGCGTACGCGGCTTTTGAGCGCATCTTTGGTTCAGAGAGATTTAAGCTCCTCCAAGATCAGGGGGCGCTAGTTCAACGACCGCTCTGGGCGAGCACAGGTACCAAGAATCCAGCCTTTAAGTCGGTCATGTACGTGGAAGAGCTGGCGGGACGAGATACGGTTAATACCATGCCGCCGGGGACCGTTAAGGCCCTTTTGGCAGGTGGAGATATCGAGCCAAGGCTGCATAATGGGCTAAAAGAGGCAGAGAGCTTAATTTCAAAGGTTAACTCACTGGGTGTTGTGACCGATAATCTTCTGAGGGATCTTCAGGTTGCTGGGGTTAAGAGCTTTGCAGATTCCTATAAAGAGCTGCTGGCGTCGATTGATACCAAGCGGCAGAATATATAGCGGCAGTATATTTAGGGCGGTGTAACTAACGAGGGCGCATAGTGACTGAGAATTTAGTGGAAGATCCTACAAATAGAATCGTTCGACCACCAGCTACTTTATTGGTGATTTTTGGAGCTAGCGGAGATCTCACCTCTCGCAAGCTTATTCCAGCGCTCTGTAATCTAGCCGAGGATCAATATCTTCCAGAGAACTTCATAGTAATAGGCTCATCACGCTCAAAGTTGAGCGATGATGAGTTTAGGGCCAAGGTATATGAGGGAATCAAGAGATACTCCCGACGCCAGATTAGCCCAGAGGTATGGAGTAAGTTTGCAAAGAATCTCTTCTATCAGCCGTGTAACGGAGAGGTTCTTAGCGACTTTGAACTTCTTAAGCAGCGCATGCACGAGGTTTCCCACGAATATACGGAGCAGTTCAACTACGTATATTATCTAGCGATGGCGCCACAGTTCTTTGGGTCAATCGCCTCTAATCTTAAGGAGGTGGGGCTGATAGAGGAATTTGCGACGTCGAGTCGTCGCACATCTGTCGTAGTCGAGAAGCCCTTTGGGCACGACCTTGAGTCTGCACGAGAGCTTAATAAAATTATCCGTCAAAGTTTGGCAGAGGAACAGATCTATCGTATCGATCACTATCTCGGAAAGGAGACCGTACAAAATATCCTCGTCTTTCGCTTCGCTAACGGTATCTTTGAGCCGTTGTGGAACAGAAAGTACGTGGATCATATTCAGATCTCGGTCTGTGAGGATATCGGTATCGGAAATCGCGCGGCGTACTTCGATCAGAACGGCATCCTGCGCGATATCGTTCAGAACCATGTGCTGCAGATGCTGGCGTTGCTCTGTATCGAGCCGCCGATATCGCTTAGTGATGCCGACAGTATCCGTAACGAAAAAGCTAAGGTTCTACGCTCTATTAAGCGCATGACACCGGAAGAGGTGCATAAGAATACGGTGCGTGCTCAGTATACTGGTGGGCTTATCGCAGGCGAGTCGATACCTGGGTATTGCGAGGAGAAGGATGTATCCAATGATTCTAAGACAGAAACCTTCGTTGGATTAAAGCTTGAGATCGATAACTGGCGTTGGAGTGGAGTTCCGATCTACATCCGCGCAGGAAAGCGGCTACCTAAGCGCATTACTGAGATAACTATCTTCTTTATTAAGGCACCTGACTCACTCTTTAAGGGGCGCCAGGTGGGCGAGCTTGAGCATAACGTGCTTTCAATTCAGGTCCAGCCGAAGGAGGGCATGTCTCTAAGGATTAGCGCAAAACCCCCCGGCCCACGCATGAGGGTTAGGCCAGTTGAAATGGATTTTACTTACGATAGCTCCTTTGGAGTCGCCTCACCGGAGGCTTACGAGCGCTTACTGCTCGATGTAATGAAGGGGGATGCAACCCTCTTTACCCGTAACGATGAGATCGAAGAGTCCTGGGATCTCCTTGCGCCTATATTTAAGGCATGGAGTTCACCTGATGCGCCACCGTTAAAACAGTACGAAGCTGGAACGTGGGGACCAGCAGAGGCAGATGATCTCTTGAAGCCTATGCAACATGCCTGGAGAAAGCTGTAGAGTTTTTGTCACCAGGTTAATAGTTACGGAGATTGATTAGGTGCTTAGATTAGCCCTCTCAGAGCAGAGCGAAGAGTTTCGTAAAACCTTACGTGATTGGTTAGCAAATAATACACCCCCTGTAGAGACGGCGGATACATCGCTTGAGCAGTTCGAGCGGGTCGGGCGTGCTTGGCAGAGACAACTTGCAGATGGGCGTTGGCTAGCTACCCACTGGCCCGTTGAATTCGGAGGTCGTGGACTCTCCCTCGTAGAAGAGGCCATAGTGCAGGAGGAGCTGGTGCGGGTCTCTGCTCCGCAGGTTCTCGGTCTCTTTGGTCTGACGATGGTTGGACCGATCCTTATCTCGCACGGCACAAAGGTGCAACGCGAGCGTTTTCTTCCACGGCTACTTTCGGGCGACGATATCTGGTGTCAGGGCTTCTCTGAGCCCGGGGCGGGTAGCGATCTCGCCGCTGTTAAAGCGCGAGCAGTTCCGGTTGATGGTGGCTACAAGCTCTCTGGACAGAAGGTTTGGACCAGCTTCGCGCATATAGCTGATTGGTGCTTTGTGTTATGCCGCACCTCCGAGGCAGAAAAAAAACATGAAGGGCTATCCTATCTTCTGGTTGATATGAAATCTGCCGGAATACGAACTAGGCCCTTGCAGCAGATTAGTGGAGACCGAGAGTTTAATGAGGTTTTCTTTGATGAGGTATTCGTTCCCGCAGAGCAGCTTGTGGGACAGCAGGGTGAGGGGTGGAAGATCGCTATCTCTACCCTGATGTTTGAACGTGTGGTGCTAACATTTGCAAGGCAGTTACAATCAGAGGTAGCGCTAAATAAGATGCTCACAGAATTTGCAACGACGGCCTCCGCTAGTCACCGTGTTGAACTGGCTCGTGCGGTTGTGGATGCCTGTGCAACGCGCGCCTTGGCGTATTCGCACCTTATGAAGTACACCCCTGGAGATACTCCCGGCCCAGAGGGCTCAATTGACAAGCTGTTGTGGAGCGAGGGTTTTCAACGGCTCTGTAAATTGGGTGTTGCGCTGGTTGGTAGTAAAGCAGCCCTTGGGGAGGTTTCCGGAGAAGCCGCAGCGATAGTACATTACTACCTTTATTCACGTGGGCGCACTATCGCCGCGGGTAGCTCTGAGATCCAGCGCAATATCATTGCAGAGCGCATCTTAGGGCTTCCGCGCCTAAGGTATGAAAAGAGCTAAGACTACCCCGTATGAATAACGCACCTCAAGTACGCTCTGAAGATGATCAGCGCCGCAGGGTTCGACGTATCGGGCTCCTTATAATCGTTGTACTTGTAGTTGTAGCGGGGGTTGGCTCCTGTGCGCGGGCAATCGGCCATTATTCCACTGAAATCGTAGACCCGAATGGGGATCTGCGGTTTGAACTGAATGTTGCAGAGTTGATGGCAGAGGATCGTTTAAAGAGGGGAGTGTGACGTATAGATCATTCCAGAGGAACGATTTAACGATACACTCCCCTGGGTTACTCAACCTTACTTAAGATGGCCTCGAGCTTAGCAATTTCTTGCTCTGAACTCTTTGCCTTCTTTTTTAAAACTCGCCATTTCTTATCCAGATTGCAGTGGCGTAAATAAAGTCTGAGCATCAATGCAGAAATCTTTCTCTCAATCTCTTCGGCCCACCAATCTTGCCCGAATTTGTCCTCAGCAGAAGTGTAGTGAGTCCACCACTTTTCGCCGGCTTTCTGGAATTTGATGAGCACCTGCCGATATCGGAGCTCGTTCCGCCCGAACTTCTCTTGAAGTTCGTGCAACTCAGCATGCAATTCAGAATCAGTAACTCGCAGCCAATGGATATTCTCCTTGGCATCGGTTACCGCCTCTTCGCAGGCGATTGAACAGCAGAGGGGTACTGTATGCTTTCTGGATGAGCATACAGGACAACTACTATTACTATCTGGCTTTGAAAAATGGAACGGCGCATGATCATTAATCATCTGTCGACTCCTTTAAAAAACCTAAGGTTCTAACGTCACTACTCCCACACCGGCCGATAGCCCTCGATCCGTGTGGAAGCAGTTACCACCATCTACCCAAAACAATACATCGTATTGAATATAACAGAATATGCCGGATAGTCACATCTGCTAAAACGGCTATTTAGCAAATAGCACACGGGCAATATAAATACTTAGTAATATCAAATAGCTGCAATAATCTCCAACACTGTACTAACTATTTCCTCTTGGTGGATGGCGCTTCAATAGCTAGGCTTACCTACAGAGCTTTTTTTGGAGGTTTGTCGGCTAATGCAAGTGAATGCACAACACCGAAGGATGTCAGCAGGGGTTTCAGAGCGCCAATGGCACTGTGACTTAGCGGAGGGGCTTCTTAAGCCAAAAAACTCAAGTGATATCTATCATCCACAACCGTTCTCAACCTTTAAATCTCTAGGGTTTCCTGCGGTTAGCTCAATCCCAATGTGCGAGCAGTTGGTCGATGGGCACCCTCTGGAGCCATTTATACGTAAGGTAAAGCCCCTAAGTATTAATGATCTTCATCAAGTTCTCTCTCACCCCCTACTGGATCTCTCTCTAATAGGCTTTAAGACCGGCTCCGTAACGGCGGCTCTTAATCCTCAGATGAGGTCCTTTGAGGGAGCGCATCACTGCGAAGACTATTCACGCAATATGTGGACCAGAGACAGCATCATTACCGCCACGGCGCTTAACCGAGCAGGGTTCTCTGATGTAGCAGAGCAGATCATAAAGAATCTCTGGAGCTTCACCGGTGGTCAGGATCATCGCGGAAAGATCCTGCAATTTCACTGGGGCTCTCCTGAAGAGCGTCGTCAATTATTTCTAGATGGAAATAACGGGCCACACGTTAAGTTCTCTGTTGGCAATCACGGGGAGCTTAACTTCTGCGATCACGATTGGGGGCACCAGCAACTTGATGCATTAGGTGCGATGGTCTGGGCTCCGTATCGCTTTGCTAATCAGGATGCGAGGTATGGCCAGATAGGGAACTACCCGCGCTTTGACCTGAGAAGCATCGATCCGGATCAGAACGCGAAGGATTCAATCCTGCCTGCAACCATCAAGATGTTTTTTGGAGCTGGAGTTCATAACACCCTTGATTATGGACCATGGGAGGATATTCGGGAGTGGCGACGCGCAACGAGTGTTGGAATCGTAGTTGCCGGTCTGCATGAAGCCAAGATTTTTCACGAGCGAGAGGGATGGGAGCATCTACCGGTTGAATATGGCGGTGTCCAGGATGGTGCCGCATTTCGTGAGCAGTTAGAGGAGACCTTAGAGCGTTGTACCCAGACCGTAGAGGATCGGATCCCTCAATCTGGATATGCAACTGAGTGCGATCGACGTCCGTGCGATTCTGCCATGGCGTTGTTGCTCTATCCCTTTGATTGCAATTTGAAGATAGAGCGTCAAAATACGATCCTGCGTACGGTCTATCGCAACATGGGCGAGGCGGGCTTTCGTCGATGGGAGATGGATGAGAGAGAGGGCCCAGATCGTTACGTGGGCCAAGATTACTTTCAAAATCCGGACAAGGGGGATAGGGGCGAGTTCGCTGCGCGAAGCTCCGATATGCGCCCAGCAGAGTGGAGCCTCTTTGATCCCTTACTGGCCGCATACTTCTATAGGCGCTTTGTCGAGTCTGGTGCGCGTGAGGTTGAATCTTTCGTTTATGCGGATCGACATATGAAACGCGCCATATCCTTTATAACCCCTCGACCAGAGACCTTGCATGTATTGGGGAAGGGGCGTGACTACCAGATTCCTTCCGGTATTTTGCCGGAGGCTTTTGCCTGGGATTCAAAGCGTGAAGAATGGAGAGCTAATCACAATTCGCCACTTCTAATGGCGCAGGCCGCGCTTGGTCTTGCATTTGAGCGGGGTCAGGAAGCGACGTTGCTCGTGGATTTTCATCTACGAGAAGCACGTGCGCTCAATCGAATGTTTCATGCAGCAACCGGCTAACGAACGTGGAGAACATGTGACGATTAGCGTTAGTAACTCCTCGCAGCTTCTGTCGGTATCCGATGTTAGCGCGCTTCCGACACAGGCCATTGACTCATGCTGGAACGGCATAGCGCTGCCGCAGCCCTTTAAATGGAGCCTTGCACGCGATCCTAAAACGCTCTGGTTTGTAGGCACACTTCCCGCTCTCCCTGATTATGATAGCACGCTCTCAAAGGGTGAATTTGTCGAGGGGCTATGGGAACGCGATGTTGTCGAGCTCTTTATCAAGGAGAGCAGTGGGCGTTACCAAGAGTTTAATATAAGTCCGGCAGGTGCGTGGTGGACGGTTTTGTTGAACTCATATCGCACGCGGGCTCCGATCACAAAGCGCCCGCAGCTAGTAGCGCTAGAAGTTGTGCAATCAAAGGTGGGCTGGAGTATGGTTTTTGGTGTTGAGATCTCTAGTCTTGAGGTCTCTCTTGAGCCGGATTCACTGATACATGTTTCGGGCATTATGCATAAGCCACGACAACGATTTCTCTCCTCAAATCGTATTGATGGGATTGAGCCTGATTTTCATGCGCCAGGGTGCTTTCAACCCATAGCGTTTGTGCTCAGACGCCTAACTAGCTAAAATAACGCTAGAATGTCACTTGATAGTGCGATATTTACCGCACCTCGACAGAGTTGAACGTCACGCCACCTTATGATAACCTGTTATTAACTCTGGCAGATCTCTGCTGGGCGGGCGTGGTCTCATGTCCGTTACGTTATCCTGTTACACTATTGGTTTATCAGGGTCACGCGAAAGGTGGCAGCGCATGGGTTGTGTCCGCAGTGCGGGCAGCTTGGTGATCATTAGTGATCATCCATAATTATTAAATAGGGTGCTTCAGTATGGCCGTTGGCCAAACGCAAACAGTGAAACAAAGCTCTTTATGGAGCGTTATCCATGCGGTAGCGCTTGAAGAGGGAGTCGAGCTGTTTGATATAGACATGCCAGGTGAGGGCGGTGAATCCGAGGGCCGCGGGCTGCTGCGAGTATATATCACTCGAGATCGTAGTAAGGATGCGCAGAGCGTTGAGCCTGCTGCGCCGATAAGCGAAGATGGTACAGTATTGCCTGCAGAGGTATTACGCACAGGGGTGTTGTTTGAGGAGTGTGTTCGAGTAAGCAAGCGTTTGCTCGATATCGATGAGAACGATGGTTTGATTCCAGACAACTGTTTGCTTGAGGTTTCAAGCCCAGGAGTCAATCGACGGTTGCGTCGAGTCGAACAATTTGAGGGTGCGATTGGTGAGCGGGTGCGGGTTAAGTTTCGCGGTGAAAATAACAGCGGAGATAAGACCAGCCAGACCGTTACTGGGCTATTAAGATCAGTAATTGGGGAAACGCTTGAGATCGATGGAGAGGAGAAGAGCGGGGCTGTTTCAGTTAGCCTGTGCGATGTGAAAGAGGCACGGATCGATTTTAAATTTGAGTAGCGACCTCTCGCCACAAAGATGGTGAGTGGGATCTGATTGACGAGAATAGATGAGGAAATAGGTATGTCATCAAACTTTGACCTTAATGCAATCCTTAGCCAAATGGGGCGTGATAAGGGTATTGATAAGCAGGTGCTGATTGAGGCTGTTGAGTCTGCGATGTTATCCGCGGCTCGTAAGCACTTTGGGCACAACTTAAATCTTGAGACCAAGTTTAACGAGGAGACTGGAGAGATCGAAGTGGTCCAGTTTAAGGTCGTAGTGGAACGGGTTGAGGATAACGATACTCAGATATTGCTTAAGGAGGCCCGTGCTGAGGTTGATCCAGACGCAATGATCGGTGATGAGCTCGGTAAAAAGCTCGATACAGAGGTGCTCGGTCGTATCGCCGCACAGACCGCAAAGCAGGTCATTATGCAGAAGGTTCGTGACGCAGAGCGCGGAGTTATATTCGAGGAGTACAAGGACTCTAAGGGCGATCTTATTAACGGCATCGTGCTCAGACTTGAGCGTGGTAACATCGTGGTGAATCTTGGACGCACTGAGGCAATTCTGCCGAAGCGTGAGCAGATTCAACGTGAACGTTATCGCCCAGGGGATCGCCTACGTGGAATGATACTTGACGTTGACCGTTCAGCACGAGGACCGCAGATCATCCTTACTCGTAGCCATCCAGATCTTCTTAAGAAGCTCTTTGAGCTTGAGGTTCCTGAGATCGCCGATCGCGTCATTGAGCTCAAAGCCGTTGCTCGTGAGCCAGGTGAGCGTGCTAAGATCGCTGTATATTCAAACGACTCCGGAGTGGATCCGGTTGGTGCCTGCGTTGGTATCAAGGGCTCTCGCGTACAGGCTGTTGTGCAGGAGCTGCGTGGAGAGCGTATCGATATTATCACATGGACACCTGACGAGCCCTCCTTCGTTGCGCGCGCATTGTCGCCAGCAGAGGTTAGCCGCGTAGTTGTGGACGAGGAGCAACACTCCATGGAGGTTATCGTTCCTGATGATCAACTCTCACTCGCAATCGGTCGCCGTGGACAGAACGTGAAGCTCGCGAGCAAGCTTTCTGGCTGGCGTATCGATGTTCGAAGCGTGTCGGTTGCCGAAGAGGAGGCGCGCAGAGCGCGTGCTGCTCTCAGTGCAATTCCAGGTATCGACTTTATGCATGCCGAGCTGCTCTTTCAGCACGGCTACCGTGGTGTTCGAGAGATATCAGATGTTGCGCTTGAGGAGCTCTTTGAGGTTGAGGGACTTTCTCAGGATCAGGCTTCCGAGATTCATAAGAATGCTAGGGCGTATGCCGAGCAGATGGGAGATGAGCTCGATAAGGTTGCTGTAGCAGAGAGTGAGACGCTATCGGATCTAGATCGGCTGCCTATTACCGCTGATATTCGAGAGATGTTAATCGGAGCCGGTTATAAGACGATTCAGAAAGTTGTAGAGGCCGAAGATGATGCTCTCCGTCTGGTGAGCGGCATTGAGGATGGAGATATTGAGCAGATTCGTGCGGCAGCTGATTCGTTCCTCAAGAGTGGAACTAATCGCGCTGCGCCGCTTCTGTAGGGATAAGGAGTCGTAGGGGGAGAGCTTGGGAGTTTCGGAGCGGACATGTTTGATCTGTCGCTCTAAGGCGAGCAAGGCGAGCCTTCTGCGCATGGTTTTATGTGAAGGCGTATTGGTTTGGGATGAGGGACAGCGGTTACCCGGCAGGGGAGCCTATGTGCACCCTGATATCGGATGCATATCCCGTATGGGACAGGCGGCGAGATGGGAGCGAGCGTTACGCATCTCGCAGGGGATACTCAATATAGAGCAGTTAAGGCTAACGGTAGTTCGCCTGATGGATCGAGTAACGAAGCAACAGTAGGCGATAGGCGCTAGCAAGATATAGAAAGGCACATGTCAAAGATAAGAATTCATGAACTAGCAAAAGAGCTCGGAGTCGAGAACAAGGTCGTTCTTGCGAAGGCTCAGGATCTTGGTATTCGCGGTAAGAGCTCGCATTCACACTCGCTCGAAGCAGATGAGTCCGATGCGATCCGCAGAGCCCTTATTCGGCAGGCGCTGGGTATATCCAAGAACGAAAACTCGGAAACGGTGACACGTAGAGTTGATCTAGCCACGGGAGCAACCGATACGGTTGTAGAAAAAAGGGCAGGCGGCGTAATTCGTCGTCGCCGATCGGTCGATACAGCTGAGACCACAGGCGAGACCACAGTTGAGACCACATTTGAGACAATGGTACCGAATGAGATTCAGGCCGAAGATGATTTAAATGCGCAAACATCGCCCGCAGCAGCACTTGCTGGAGACGCTTGGGATCTGAGTGAGTCTGAGCAGACCAATGCCTTACCGCAGCATGTTGAGGCTGCAAAAGAGGAGCAGAATTCTAGCCAGGAGCAGATAGAGACAACAGCGCTTGAATCTATGGGTGCAGCAGGTAGCAAGGCTAAAGAAACAGCGGCGTCAGTATTGCAACAGCCACAGCAGGCTGGAGTTGTTAGTACTAATAGGCCTGGCCCACGTATTCTGGGTAAGATCGAGCTTCCACAGCGCCGAGTTATCGTACGTGCAGTTGAAGTGAAACGGCCTACTAAGGGTGTGCCTGTCGTAGCTGCGCGACCCATTATCGTTGATGAGGACGAGGGTCAGCAAAAGAAGGGAATTAAAAAGGGACGCAAGCGCGAGATCAGTAGTGTCGATTTAGTTGATTATGGTGGTCGAGAGAACCGTCGCCCAAAGCAAAGGGGACAGAGGGGTAATCCCACAGGGATGCGAGGATCTGACCTTGAAAAGCTTAAGGTCGCCAAGCGCGTTATTGAATTAGGGGATTCAATAACGGTTGGGGAACTTGCTAAGCAGATGAGTCTTAAGTCAGGCGAAGTTATTGCTAAACTGCTTGGTCTAGGTATCCTTGCAACGATCAATCAGGCGATCGACAAAGATACCGCTACTATCGTAGCCGACGAGTTGGGCTATGAAGTTAAGCATGTCGAGTTTAACGAGCAGGACATTATTCAGGATATTGTTGAAGAGGAGGTTGGAAACCTACAACCACGCCCACCGGTAGTTACCGTTATGGGACACGTTGATCACGGTAAAACCTCTTTGCTCGATAAAATTCGCAGCGCCGCAGTTGCAGCCAAGGAGGCGGGTGGAATTACGCAGCATATCGGGGCCTACAGTGTGACCACTGCAGGGGGCAAAGTCATTACGTTTATTGATACGCCTGGTCACGCGGCATTTACAGCTATGCGCGCGCGCGGAGCTCAAGTTACAGATATCGTTGTGCTGGTTGTTGCGGCGGATGATGGAGTGATGCCGCAGACGAGGGAGGCTATTAACCACGCACAGGCTGCGAAGGTTCCGCTGATCGTTGCTATTAATAAGATGGATAAGGCGGATGCTAATCCGGATCGCGTACGAACTCAGTTGGCAGAGCTAGGCCTGCAACCGGAGGATTGGGGTGGAGACACCATGTTCTGCCGCGTATCTGCACTTAAGGGTGACGGTATCCCTGAGTTGCTAGATGGCATTCTGGTACTGGCAGAGGTCAAGGAGCTTAAGGCTAATGCAGAGCGTCGTGCGAAGGGTACGATTCTCGAGAGCAGGCAGGATCGTGGGCGCGGCGTGGTTGCTACGGTGCTCGTTCAGGCAGGAACGCTCAAGGTTGGAGATAACTTTGTAAGCGGCTCAGAGTATGGCCGAGTTCGAACGATGAACAATTACAAGGGTGATAAGATTGAGGCTGCGGGCCCATCTGTGCCAGTTGAGATTACAGGGCTAACCGGTATGCCGGACTCGGGAGATGATTTTCTCGCCCTTGCGAGTGAATCTGATGCTCGCGAGGTTGCAAGTAACCGTATGCAGCTAAAGCAGCAGCAGCAACGTGCGCTTGCAACAGGTCCAATTAGCCTTGAAGAGTTTGCCAAGAAAGCAAGCGGCCAGGCCGCTCAGGAGCTTAATGTAATTCTTAAGGCGGATGTACAGGGTTCTGTAGAGGCCGTTAAGGATTCTATTGAGAAGCTCTCAGGAGATAAGGTTAAGGTGCGAGTTCTGCACTCAGCGGTTGGCGGTATTAATGAAAGCGACGTGCAGCTTGCGATCGCATCACGCGCCATCATAGTTGGTTTCGGAGTGCGAGGAGAGCCGCGTGTTATGGCTGAAGCCGAGAAGTCCAGCGTACAGATCCGGTTCTACCGTGTGATATACGAGCTCTTGGACGATATGAAGAACGCCATGCTCGGCTTGTTAGCGCCTATTAAGCAGGAGTCCAGTCTTGGACGTGTAGAGGTTCGTGACACTTTTAGTATTCCTAAGATCGGTGTAATAGCTGGTTGTTACGTTACAGGTGGTTTGGTTCGCAGAAATGCTAACGCCCGCTTGCTGCGTGACAGCCGTGTTATTCATGAGGGCAAGATGTCTAGCCTAAGGCGCTTTAAGGATGACGTGCGTGAAGTGCAAGCTGGCTTTGAGTGCGGTATCGGCCTTGAGGGCTTCAACGATGTGAAGATTGGAGATGTCGTAGAGGTGTTTGAGTATAAAGAGATCGCTGCGACCCTTTAGGTAGCATCCCTGAATTGGATGTAAGGTAGATATGGCCGAGAGTCGTCGAGTATATCAGATTGCAGAGAGGATCAAGGAGCTAGTGGCGCAGCACCTGAACTATACGGCTGACCCCCGTTTTAATCTCGTGACGATCACCTCCGTTATGATCTCGCCCGATCTGCGCATGGGTAAGGTATACTGGGTTGTTTCATTCCCCTCGGATATCGATCGTAAAGCGCGCATTGCTGAGGTAGAGGTAGCCTTTCGGGCCGCACAGGGGCACTTTAAGCATACTATAGCAAAGAAGCTCGACATCCGTTTTGTGCCTACCATTAGATTCTATTACGACGATACGCTCGATACGGTAGAGGAGGTTGAGCGTCTTATGGAGAGGGTTAAGGCCTCGGATCCCCAATGAGTAACGGCTCCGTCATAGATGACGTGCTTGATCTATTGCACAGCAGTAAGCGCGCTGTAGTTCTCTCACATACTAGTCCGGACGCCGATGCCTACGGTTCTTCGTGTGGATTAGCGGCAGCCCTAAAGCAACTAGGTATCTCGGTTGTAGTTTATAACGAGAGCGGATTTGTCCCACGCTATGCAGTGATTCCTGGTGCCAAAGATGTGTCTGCCACCATTCCACCGCCACTCGCTGAAGATGATGTGCTTGTGGTGTGTGATTGTGGAGCACTTGAGCGAGTTGGAGAATTATTAGTCCCGTATGTGCGTGCTGCAAAAAAGGTCATCAATATCGATCACCACAACGCAAATACTAACTTTGGGCAGATAAACTACGTTGTTGATGGTGCTAGCTCTACCTCTGAGCTTGTATTTAATCTGCTAAAGGAAGCTGAACGCCGTCTTTCACGTAATGATATTATCACGAGCGATGTAGCGGCGTGTTTATTGGCGGGGATAATAGGGGATACAGGGTCCTTTAGATATCAGAGCACGAGCGCAAAAACTTTCTTAGCTGCGCATGATCTTATGGAGCGCGGTGCTCGTCCTGACAAACTAACTCAGGAGCTCTTCGCCAATCACTCCCTGCCTGCAATAAAGTTGCAAGCTGAGGCGATGATTAATATCAATATTCTTAACAACGGCGCATTCGCCGAGGTAACGGTAACTCAGGAGATGCTTAAGCGCCTCGGCGCGGAGCTACTCGACGCCGACTCCCTGGCGGAGCGGGCGCGTGATATCGAAGGGGTAAATGTATCGGTGCTCTTCAAACAGGACGTAGATATGTGGCGTGTTAGCCTCAGATCACGTCTTGGTGCGGTCGATGTAGCGGCCATAGCACAATCTTTCGGTGGTGGTGGACACAAGCCAGCAGCCGCATTTAGGTGGCGCAAGGGGCTGGATCTTCTCAAGAGTGAGCTACGTGATAAGGTGAGTAATGCTCTCTCAACAGGCCATGCATAACGGTATACTTCTGATCGATAAGCCCGCTGGTATCACATCTGCTGGTGTGGTCGCGCGTATTAAACATATATTACAGGCCGCACGGGTCGGACATGCAGGGACCTTGGATCCCGATGCCACTGGATTGCTAGTTATTCTTATAAACGGCGCCACCCGCATAGCCTCATACGCAGCAGATGGTACTAAGGTCTATAGTGGAACGATTAAGCTTGGGGTTAGAACGTCCACGGATGATCTAGCTGGGGAGGTCTTGAGTCGCTCGGAGGATATCCCTAGTTTCGAACAGATTCATGAGTGTGCTCAGAGGTTCATTGGACATATTCAGCAGGTCCCTCCAAAGGTTAGTGCCGTTAAGGTCGGTGGAAAACGTGCACATAAGATGCAACGTTTAGGGGAGGAATTCGAACTTAAAGCAAGAGAGGTTGAGGTAAGCCGCTTAGAGCTTTTATCTTTGTCGCCTGATCTGATCGGGTATCGGATGGAGTGCTCTCCCGGAACTTATGTACGTTCGGTTGCGCGTGATCTTGGAGATGCGCTCGGTTGTGGTGCTGCTGTCGCAACCATACGGAGAGAACGGTCTGGGGTTTTGTCGGTAGATCGAGCTGTGCAGATTACAGAGGTATCTTGGGAGCTGGTGCAGGATTGGTCGGTGCTAGTGCCACACCTTCCCCGCATCGAGCTAGCGCCTGCAGTAGCGGCAGCGCTGCATAACGGTCAGCGTAATTCGCTGCGAGCGCTGGAAGAGGCTGCGTTTATGACCGGATTAAGGGAGAAGCCAGGGGTTGTTATGTACGGCGTTGAGGGCTCTAGTGATACGTTGGGGCTGCTGCGGGTTAATCCTGATCAGAGCATCGATTTTGAGATCAATCTTGGACTGAAACTAGGCTCTCCTACGTGATATAACTACGTGGGTTGAGCACATACTGGGGGAAAGATGTCTGCAATAATAGTTGTTGGAGCGCAGTGGGGAGACGAGGGTAAGGGCAAGATCGTCGATGTGCTTACAGAGCACGCAGAGTGGGTCGTACGCTTTCAGGGTGGTAATAACGCCGGGCATACTATCGTCGTAGATGGCGTAAAGACGGCGTTAAGCCTTCTGCCGAGCGGAGTTCTTAGGCCAGGGGTTAAATGCCTGCTTGGAGCGGGGGTGGTTCTTAATCCCTCTGTTCTAATCTCTGAAATGGAGCGGGTACGCCAGGCTGGTGTTGATATCTCGCCTGCTCGAGTATTTATAGATCGAGATGCGCATCTCGTTCTTGACTATCATATCCTGACCGACAAGGCGCGCGAGCGTGCGCGTGGGGTACAACGCATCGGTACTACCGGCAGAGGTATTGGGCCAGCGTATGAAGATCGCAGCCAACGCTCCGGTATTAGATGCGCCGACCTGCTCGCGCCACACCTGATGAAGGATCGAATACGGGCCCACGTTGAGGAGAAAAACAAGATCCTGAAGTATGTTCTTGATAGCGATACGCAGGTTGATTTTGACTCAGTGTGGGCTAAGCTCGAAGAGGAGTCTTCTATCCTCGCGCCATATGTGGCGAACGGAAGTCGCTTGATTTATGACGCCATTAGAGCTGGCGAGCGTGTGGTTTTTGAAGGGGCGCAGGGAGTGCTACTTGATCAGATGCACGGCACCTATCCATACGTAACTTCATCCTCGACCATCGCAGGGGCGGCACTAATCGGGGTTGGCATAGGCCCCAAGATGATCGATTCAGTGCTTGGAGTTGCTAAGGCATATTCAACCCGGGTCGGAGAGGGGCCATTTCCGACCGAGATGGAGTCCGCTGTTGGGGATGAGGTGCGCACACGTGGGCATGAGTTCGGAACCGTTACAGGTCGTGCAAGACGGTGCGGTTGGTTCGATTGCGTTGCCCTTAAGAGGGCCGTTAGAATCAGTGGCATCGATAGCCTGGTGCTGACGAAGCTAGATGTTCTAAGCGGAATGCGCTCAATAAAGGTATGTACCGGATATCGCATTAAAGGTGAGCTACAGCACGACCTTCCAGCATTAGCATACGAATACGATGGGCTGGAGCCGCAATACGTAGATTTTGAGGGGTGGGATGCCGATATAACTGGGGTGAGGAGTTGGCAGGAGTTGCCGCAGAGCTTAAAGGTGTTCGTACAGGGGATATCAAAGCTGGTTGATTGCCCGGTTAGCCTAATAAGCGTTGGCCCCGGGCGTGAGGCAACCATTTCGCATGAGTTGCCAGGTACCCTTAAGGGCTTTTTTACTGCTAGCTGATAGTTCAAAGTATAGTGCGCTAATCGCCCAGATATGATAATTCAAATGCTTGTTTTAATGGGTGTTTACATATGAAGACTAAATATATATTAGCTATTTTCGTTCTAT
The DNA here is from genome assembly GCA_026390555.1 of Pseudomonadota bacterium. Lineage (NCBI taxonomy): Bacteria > Pseudomonadati > Pseudomonadota > Pseudomonadota bacterium. The sequence continues at coordinate 26,437 of JAPLFS010000025.1, read as the reverse complement.
TTTGTGGGGCATTAATGCTCTCACCGCTTGATGCTGCAGCGCAGGGTGCCGCAGCAGCTTCAGATCAACCAACGCTGTTGAGCTCCTTAATAAGCATGGCTCCGATGCTAGCGATCTGTTACCTGATCTTCTGGACGATGGTAATTCGTCCTCAGGATAAGAAGAACAAATCGCATAAAACTATGGTCGACACCCTTAAGAAGGGAGATTCGGTGGTAACAACAAGCGGTATCGTCGGACGCATCGTTGGGATTGAAAAGGAGTACGTACTGCTTGAGATCGCTACGAATGTAAAGATCCGACTCGTACCTGCGTATATCGCACGCATGGAGAGCATGGATGGAAAGAAGGCGGAAGCCGCCTAACTTTTTGTAACGGAGCGTCATGGGAAAAGATATCTTTCAGAGGGTCCTTATCGTCACAGTGGTAACTCTGGCAGCGATACTGTCGTTGCTACCGACTATCTTGCGCGATAACTTTACGCAGAAATGGTTTACAAAGCCGATCTCTTTGGGCCTGGATATCAGCGGCGGTGTGCACCTTGTCTACAAGGTAAAAGCGGAGGAGGCGGTAAAAAGCAGATTGCAATCCTCGCTAGCTTTGATCCGTTCCGAGCTGCGCACTAAACGTATCGCAGTAGTTAGATCTGCTGTGTCACCGGATACTACATTACAGATAAGCCTGCTTACAGAAGCTTCACTTGAAGCGGCAAAGAATACGGTAATAGAGAAGGAGCCGGATTTAACCCTCTTACGGCAAGAGATGGATGGACCGCAGCCGCGCCTTGTTTTCGGTATCCCGCCACTACTTGCAAAAAAGATTGAGCACGAGGCGATCGAGCAAGCCATAGAGACGCTGCGCAGTAGGGTTGATCAGTTCGGCGTAGCAGAGCCCCTTATTCAGAAGTCTGGCGAGGACCGCATTATTCTTCAGATGCCAGGTGTATCGGATATCGCAGCGGTAAAGAAAGTTGTTGGAAACGTCGCTAAGCTTGAATTCCGACTGGTGCCATCTGCCACTACCGGCACAGGTATCGGTACAGTGAGTCTGCGCAGCAAGAACGGAGAGCCCATGATCGTTGAGGATCAGACCGTAATGACCGGTGATGCTGTCAGCGATGCGCGGGTTGATATCGATCAGAACGGCCAGGTGCGAGTTCTTCTCAAGCTCTCTCCCCAGGGCACTCAGACATTCGCGCGTGTTACCGCAGAGAATATTGGGCGGCGACTTGCGATCGTTCTGAACGGGGTTGTTAATTCCGCCCCTACGATTAACTCAGCTATTACGGGCGGGGACGCGGAGATCACTGGCTTTAATATGGATGAGGCACGTGAGCTAAAGGTAGTTCTTAAATCTGGAGCGTTGCCAGCGCCATTAGAGATTATGGAGGAGCGCACCGTTGGTCCAACCCTTGGGCTTGAGTCAGTGAAGAAGGGGGTTCTTGCAATGGCGATCGGGTTCACTGCGATTGCGCTCTTTATGGTGATCTACTACGTAAAGTCCGGCATGGTGGCGGTTGTTACGCTAGCTCTCAATGCAGTGCTTATGATCGGCTGCCTTTCGTTGTTCGGAGCAACCTTAACCCTACCTGGGTTGGCAGGTCTTGCGTTAACGATCGGTATGGCTGTTGACTCTAACGTTATCATATTCGAACGCATACGAGATGAGATTCGTAGCGGCGTTAGTCGGGATCTAGCCGTACATACCGGCTTTGAGAAGGCGTTCAGTGCGATCTTTGACGCTAACGTTACAACGCTCTTGGCGGGAACGCTCCTGTACTACTTCGGTACCGGCGCAGTGCGAGGCTTTGCAGTAACCCTTTCGATCGGCATAGTAACAACCCTTTTCTGCGCCGTGTATGTAGCGCGATTGTGCTTCGATTATTTCGAGCTCAAGGGGGAAAAGGGGTTATCAATTTAAAGGCTCAGTAAATTTAGTAGCGTAGGGAGTCAGTCATGAAAGAGCTAATCTCAAGCTCAGCTAAGATCAACTTCATGGGGAAGCGATATCTCTGTGCGGTAATCTCTATTATATGTGTTATCTGGTCTATCTGGGTCTTTATTTCGAAGGGTGATACGAAATACGGCACAGATTTCCTCGGTGGGCATGAGTTCCTGATCGAGTTCCAGGGCGACTTTAACAGTGAGAAGATCCGAGCTGGATTAGCCGCACAGGGGCTTCCTGAGGTGCGCGTTCAGGCCTTCCAAGGGATGAAGAATGAGTACTCGGTACGGTTAGGCGAGAGTACTGATCCGCAGATCGTTCGTACCAGGATTGAGACAGCGCTCAAAGCGGCTTTCGGCGATGTATCTAAAATTGAGAAAACAGATTTCGTTGGTCCGACCGTTGGCAAGGAGCTGCAGCGTAGCGCCATATTAGCTATTGGGCTTGGATTGGTAGGGATCATGCTCTACATCATATTTAGATTTGAGTTTGCTATCGGCCTCGGTTCAATCATAGCACTTTTTCACGATGTAATTATCGCTACCGGGGTCTATCTGGCATCTGGACACCTAATAGGTATGGCCACCCTGGCGGGCGCACTGACGATCATAGGTTATTCGGTGAATGACACGGTGGTGGTCTTTGATCGTGTAAGAGAGGAGCGCAAGAAGCGGAAAAACTACAATATCTCAGATGTTGTAAACGAGGCGATTAACTTTACCCTTTCGAGAACTATCATTACTCACATGTTGACCCTCTTTTCGGCGCTTGCGCTCTATCTGGTTGGTGCTGGGGATATTAAGGATCTCAGCCTTTACCTAGTAGTTGGCATCGTTTGCGGCTCCTACTCGACGATTTTTATCGTAGCACCCGTTGTTATAACCTGGGAGCGATTTAAGGGGCGAGATCGTGTCACAACGATTGGCGAGGCGCAGGCGAAGAGAGCATAAGCGACTAGGGCAGTGCTAACGCTACATCCAAGCGTATTCAAGCCCCGATTCGGTACAGGTAAAGGCTCGAACGGCGGCTATCTTTAAGTGCAATCACAGAGTCAGATTCAACTGGAGCCGGAAATGAGTTGCTTATAAATGTAGCCCCCTGCCGCATCTCTGAGCTCGCCTTTAGCCAGATACGCTCCATCGGAGCAGGCGATAGGAATGTATAAACGTAATCGAAAGGTGTCAGCTCTGTTCGCCACATACTTTGAAAGCGAATAGATACATCTGAGCAAAAAAGAGATCTTAGCTTTGCTAACAGGAACGGCAACGGCCCGATCTCAACCCCGATAAAACTACCATTGGGACGCTTCTTACTAAGAAAAAATAATAGCTCTCCAAAACCGCACCCTACATCGATAAAGGTAAATGGGCGATCGGTAGGAAGCTCTGCCAGTAGGAACGCATAGGCTGCCCGCTGAGTTGGATAATATGGCACCCGTGTCCAAAAAGCCGGAACGTAGACACAAACCAGGGCTATCAGTAGCACCAGAAATACGAAGTTCGGTATTTCGAGCATTAGGGCGCAAGCCGCGCCGAGCGGCAATAATAGATTAAGTACGCTCCAGGGTGCAGAGAGTGAGAGAAAGTTAGCCGTAATAAAAGCAGCTATCGAGGCGGCTATTAGCACCGCGCTAACCTGCGGATAAAGGGACCAAGCAAGGATGCAGATAGCCAGTGCAATCATCTGACAGAGTATTGTTTTTGCAAAGAAGATCAGGGGCGCGATCGATCGCTTATCAACCAGGGCTTTCTCGCTATTCATTCAAGATACTCCGAGGGAGATTCTGCCTAATAGGGTGCGTATAATACTGGTCTAACTCTGCACAGCGCTCCCGCAAGCCTTCGGCCTGAGCGCCCTCTGGGATCTTAACCATAAACCGAATAAATAGATCCCCCCTAAGCCCATCACGATACGTTACCCCCTGGCCCTTAAGACGCACCTCGCTACCACTTTGAGTGCCAGGCTCTATGCTGACCAAAAGGGGCTCAGCAAGTGAAGGGACCTGAATTTTCCCGCCCAGTACGGCCTCGTTAATTGTGATCGGAATCTCCATCGTGAGCCCCTTAGTCGAAAGTGAGAGCCAGGGGTGGGTGGCAACTCTAATCATAAGAATCACCTCCTCGGTTGGAAATTCTTTACGACGAAACCGAACGACGCTTCCGGTACGAACTCCGGGTGGGATATGAGCGGAGATCTTGCGTGGCTCGCCAGTAGCGTCGGTGAGCTCAACGGTTCGACGTACCCCTTGAATCGCATCGTATATAGAGATGGAGAGCTCAAGGAGCGATACTTGAGTGATCTGGTTGGCAGTTACAGCGCTCTTTGAGGAGTCGTTGAAGATAGCTCTTCTGAGAGCGCGCAGCGTTTGACGGGAGGAGCGGGCGATGCTGGATAGGTCGATCTTTTTGGCCTTATGGGGGTGCGCTTTAGGTGTATGCGGAGGGGGCTTTTGCTGAGTTGCTTGTGGAGTAGCTTGCGGCGCAGGCTTTATTGGGGGTGGTTGCGCAGATGAGGGGGCCCTCTGTTGGTTCTTGCGATAGGTTCTATGGGCTCGATCAAAGGCCGTGGCGAAGGATGATTTAGTACTTTCAAGTGCGGCATCGTGTTGTTGTCGCTGCTCGGCATCGGAAAGAATAGAGTACGCCTGCGCTATCTTCTTAAAGGTGTCCTCACTCGCCTTGCCTGGGTTTAGGTCAGGGTGGTAACGGCGTGCCAGGATGCGATAGGCACGCCGGATCTCAGTTGCCGTAGCAGCCGTTGTTACCCCAAGAATCTTGTAATAGTTGTCCATAGCGGCCATATTTTTGCAAAAACACAGCTATCTGTGCAGCTATCTGCGCTTTTCGAGCTAAAGAAGTTGAGCTGAACCCCTTAGCAGGGTTTACAGAATCCCCGTGAGAGCGTTAGATCATACTACTATAAATGGTGCCGATGACCCAAGCCGCTTTTCGTAGGCTTGGGTGGGTATCCGAGTTGGAATTTACCCCATGACTAATGCTCAAAGATCAGGCAAGGCTCGTAAGGTCCTAGTGACCGCAGCACTTCCGTACTCTAATAATCGCCCGCACGTTGGGCACCTCGGTGGGGCCTATATCCCTGCAGATATCTACGTTCGCTACCTGCGTATGACCGGGGCTGAGGTGCGGTTTATATGTGGCTCGGACGATCACGGCGTAGCACTTATGATCTCCGCAGAAAAGGAGGGCAAGACCCCCGCCGAGGTAGCAAACTTCTACCGCGCCAAACAGGCCGAGGACTTCGCCGGCATGGGTATTACCTTTGATATCTATAGTGGTACTAGCGTCTGCCCGGTTCATGCCGAGGAGAGTCAGCGCTTCTTTAAGGTGCTCTACGATAAGGGATACTTCGAGAAGCAGAGTGAGCGGCAGTTCTATGATGAGGCGCGCAGCGCCTTTCTACCCGATCGATATGTAAAGGGCAGCTGCGAATACTGTAAGGCCACTGATCAGAACGGCGACCAGTGTGAGAACTGCGGAAAGATGCTCGACGTTGATACCCTTAAGAACGCAAGAAGTGAGATCTCCGGAGAGCCGGCGGTTATTAGGGAAACCGTGCATTGGTTCCTAGATTTGTCTAGGTTCGCGACACAGGTTGAGGCTTGGCTCGAAAATTCACATGTACGTGCTCAAACTAAGGCCTATGTGCGGGGACTGCTCGGAACGGGGTTGGTCAAGCGCGCCATGACGCGTGATATCTCGTGGGGTATTCCGGTACCTCTAGATGATCCGGATGCCAAGAATAAAGTGCTCTACGTCTGGTTCGATGCGCCGATTGGATATCTCTCCTTTACAAAGGAGCTCTGTATGCAGCAGGGCGAACCCCCTGCGGCAGCGGACGCCTGGTGGCGCTCGGATGATGCCGAGATCTATCACTTCATCGGCGAAGACAATACCGTATTCCACTGTATCATCTGGATAGCGATGCTGGAGGCGGAGGGATCCATCAGGTTGCCAAGCGGTGTGATCGTAAATCATTTCTTTAATATGCAGGTACCGGGCGGAGCGGTGGAGAAGATCTCAAAATCGCGCGGCACAGCTGTTTGGATCGGCGATTATCTTGAGGCTGGCGGAGATCCTGATACCCTCCGATACTATCTGACATCTATAGCATCCGAGAAATCACGTTCAGTTTTCAAGCCAGACGATCTTGAGCATCGGCATAACGGTGAATTAGCCGATGCCCTCGGAAACCTGGTTAATCGCATCACATCGTTCTCGCTTAAGCACTGTGGAGCCACCGTCGCTCCATTTGATAATGCCTTTGTTACGGATCTGGATCGTGCCATGGAGGCGGCGTTGTGCAGTACCTTTGAGGATGTTACTAGGGAGCTTGAGGGGCACTCCTTTAAAGCCGCCCTTGAAAGGATCATGGAGTTCGTTCGTTACTGTAATAAGTACGTAGATGAAAAGGCGCCCTGGACAACCCGTAAGACAGATATGGAGACGACCAAGGTTACGTTAGCTTACGTACTGCGTGCGATTCACGGCCTTGGGGTTATGTTACTGCCCTTCATCCCAGGTGCTGCTACTAAGATCGTAGCGGCATTTGGCAGGGATGCTAAGGAGGTTGCCTGGGAAGATGTCGTTAATATATCGGCGGTTGATCGGCCGTTGTCGCAACCCCCTATTCTTTTTCAGAAACTTGGAATCGCTAAGGTTAATTAGGCCGAAAAGGGATCATTTGATCCCTTTCCAACCGAGCCTCTTCGTGGTGATCTGAAGTTCTAACCTAAAAAGCCTCCCCCTAAGCGGGATTCCTTTGGTGACACGCAGGTATGCAGGAAGCACGGCCCATTATATCATCCATTATTGTCGACCCACGTTGGAGAGATTGTGTTCAGCGTCTGGTGATTAGCGCGGGCATTCTCAATGAAGATGTTGAGCGCACGGTTTTTAATTCATTCTGCGCAGTTTCCCGCGATGGGTTTGCAGAGGGGAGCCCCAGCTCTCTAGCGTTCAAGGATGTGGAGCTGCCATTAGTGAATGGACAGTGGCTCACCAGACCATCAGTCCTTATTCGAATGATGGGGCTTATTAACATCCGTAAGCGCATGCGCATCCTTGAGCTCGGCTTCGGAAGTGGATACCTCTGCGCTGTAATGGCAACTGCTGGAGCGCAGGTTTTTGGGGTAGAGGTGCTGAGCTCTTTTGCACAGAGCTCACGCAAGCAGCTCGATAACCTTGGTCACCACGGTGTGGTAGTGCGACGGGGAGAGGGCAGAAGGGGATGGGGTGAGGTCGGACCATTTGATGCGATCGTAGCTTCATATCCCGTTTCGGATGAAGGTGAGCTACCGCTCGATCAACTCGCCTTACAGGGGGTTCTAGTTGCACCTCTAGTTAGTGATGGCGCGACCCGTTTAACCATTTGGAAGCGATCTGATGATGGTATCAGGCGAGTAATGTTCGAAGCGATTGATTTTCGTTAGGGGGGCAAAGTATATGCGCAGAGCACTCTTGCTTGTACCGCACGTAATCTTCATGACCCTTGCAACTGGGTGCACCTTTTTAGCTCCTAGCGCAGAGCCTGACAGAAGTTATAAAGTTGAGCGGGGCGATACCCTCTATGAGATCGGAGTTCGCTTTGAGGTCTCGCCGAGTGATATTCAGCGCTATAACGGCATAAGTAACCCGAGCCTCCTACGAGCAGGACAGCTGCTTAAGATCCCAGCAGTTGGGCCCCTTGAATCAAACGGCGCAAGGGTCTCTCCGAGTATGAGCGGGGATGAAAAACATGATAATAAACCTCCTCGAATGGTAGATATTACAGGGGTACGGGGGTACGTAGGCAATTTAGATTCGCCTGTAGAGGGAGCTCAACGTTCCTCGCACTTCGGTTGGCGTTGGCGCAGGTTCCACGAGGGGGTTGATCTGGCGGCTAAAGCTGGAACCCCTATCCTGGCGGCGCACGACGGCGTGGTAGTTATGGCTAGCAGGTCGTGGGGTAAGTACGGGAGGATCGTCGTTATTAAGGGAGAGGGTCTAATGACCGTCTATGCTCATAATAGCCGCAATCGGGTCGATGTTGGCGAACAGGTGACAAAGGGTGAGCATATCGCCGATGTTGGAGAGAGTGGGGATGCCACTGGCAATCACTTGCACTTTGAAACCAGGGTCAGGGATGAAAGTGGACGATTCGCTGCTGTAAACCCGCTGGTTTTCTACCCCCAATCGATTAAATAACGGGCCCTAATCTAGCGCCGCGTATTAGTTGGCGTATGGGGCATATTTTGGTATCGTGCACACGGCGCTGGCGCTCGTAGCTCAGTTGGATAGAGCACAAGTTTCCTAAACTTGGGGTCGGGAGTTCAATCCTCTCCGGGCGCGCCATTATTCTTAGTTCCGCATTAACCTCTGGTAGCTTTAGCTAACAGCTCATCATAGGCGCGCTGGATCTCGATCATCTTCTCATGCGCTAACTTCTGTAGATCAATCCCTAGATGCGCCACCTTATCGGGATGATATTGGCGCGCCAGCTCCTTATAGCGCGCCTCGATCTCAGAACTAGAGGCCCCTTTCTGAAGAGCAAAGATCTCATACGCATCTTTGTTGTGCTCCTCCATATTGGGGGGAGTAGAGTTTTCAGTGTTAGGGGTTTTTTGAGCGCGCGCATATTTATAGGCCTGCCAAGCAACCAAGGCGATCACAAGTAGATCATCTATGCGGCCCACTGGGCCAAAGAGGTCTGGGATTAAATCTATAGGCCAGATTAGGTACACTATCGCCAGGATAAGGGCGAGGGCGGTTGGTTTGGGTGTTTGCATGTAGAGGTAGGGTATATGGTTAAATAAGTATCTTCAATCACCATGCCCGCAACTATATGAAATTTGTAAATATTCACCTCAGATTTGCTCCGCAAATAGACCCCTGATGGAATGGCTGCAGAATTGTATTGGTCCTAGCCGATATTTAGGATATTTTAAGTATGAATAGCTCTTCCTGTCTTTGGTGGAGGGGTCCAGAAGTGGTATCCTAGTTATTAGTGAGGAATAATCAGCGAGAGATCCATATGACAAACACATCTTCAATTAAAAAGCAGATTATAGCGGCCCTTAGCCACCCTGAGGCTGAGGATGGGCTGTATTTCAACAACCTGATCGTAGTTCACGAAGAGGAGGAACGACCGATCGTGCAGGGTGAGGAGCCTGATATCCTAGGTGTGCTTGAAGAGCTGGTCCGTAATGGCCAGTTGTGCAGCGCAGGCGCTGGTAATGAGCGCATCTTTAAGTTGTTGTAATGTAACTAGTCAGCATTAACGCTAAAACATGCTGAATATTTACGCGTCCGGATACGCCATCTTTAGAAATTCGGCAAAGCTACGGAAGATATCCGATGTTGTTAGTATCCCCACCAGCTTTCCGTTACGGGTAACGAGCGCCGAGCCAACGCGTAGCTCTGAAAGCTGCAGGAGTACCTGATCAATCGGGGTATCGTACTCGACAACGAGGGCCTCTAGATTGCATACATCTCCAACGGTCAGGGACTCCTCAGACTCGGTCGTTGCAGCGATTGCAAACGCAAGTTTTAGATCGCGCTCCGATAACATGCCTACGAGCTGTCCCTCGGAGACAACCGGCAGGTGACGAATACTCTCACTGTTCATGATCGCACGCGCCTCCTGGATAGATCGGGATGCCTCAATTGAATGTGGCAGAGGGGTCATGTACGAGATAATGTGAGGCATCGGTTTCATAGGCACCTTCTTATTAGGACAATTACTTAATTTGCACCACGGTTATCGGCAGCCCGCTGCCGAGATACCTCATATAACAGTATAGAGGCTGCGCAGCTAACATTTATTGAAGAGAGCTCACCTACTATTGGGATCGTCACAGTTGTGTCACACATCTCCTTGTATCCCCGAGACATGCCAACCGTCTCGTTGCCAAGTACAAGCAGGGTAGGCCCAGAGAGGGCACATTGAGAGAGCTGTTCCTCTGACCTGCTGCTGCTACCCACGACCTTGTAGTTGAATCCCGTTGCCCGTGCAGCGGCCACCCACGCTTGCACATCGGTATGAGAGGGTGCCGTGCTAACCGGCATGCCGAAGATCGCTCCCATACTGCCCCGCACTACGAATGGATCGTAGATATCTACGGCATGGCCCGTTATGATAATACCATCTGCGCCAAAGGCGTGCGCCGAACGAATTGATGATCCGAGGTTGCCTGGGCTGCTCGGACGGTCAAAAACAACCACCAGGCCGTCCTGCTTGGGCTGGATGGCGCTAGGGGTAAGGGTGCGTGTCTCAATGATTGCAAGCAGCTCTGATGGCTCGTCCTTATCGCTAAGGGCCCCCAATAGATCTGCGGATAGCTCCCAGTGCTGCTCTGCTATGTTGGAGTCCAGCAGGGCCTCTGCCCAGGAGGAGAGGGCGCGATCGTCAGCATAGATAAAGGCGTAGACCCGCCAGCCATGTTTGACTGCTATATTGATCTGGGCCACCCCCTCAACCAGAAACTGAGCGTGTTGGGTGCGTTTTTCCCGATTGCGCTTAATTACCTCAGCGCGCTGAAAGTTGTTCTCCTGCTTCCGGATGGAGATAATGGTGGGCTTTGAGGTTCTGGATGTAGTAGGGCTATTGGAGGTTGGCATCGGCTATTCTAGGGTAAAGCATCGGAAGGATTATGCCAAGTTAAGTGCCTGGTCAAAAAGGGGGCGGCGCCCGCCAAGCAGCCAGGCGCAACCAGTGTTATACAGGATAGCACAATTATATCTTTCTTAAAATAAATTCGATTATTGATGCAATCACTTTTGACAGAGTTTCATCATACTGATTATATACTCGTGTTGTTAAGTGGTTAGGTTATAAGATGAGTATGTGTCATGGACGCCGAAGAACATCTACTCAGGTTGCCTTGACTGGCGGATAATAAATGAGGACCAGATAACGGTCATTCAATTATAGGGGTTTACGTGAATAAATCAGAACTTATTGAGAAGCTTTCGCAACGTTCTCAGATCAACGTTATTCAGTCAGAGGAGGTTGTTAACCTGATTTATCGCAAGATGCGAGATACCCTGATCAGTGGTGGTCGTATAGAGATCCGCGGATTCGGAAGCTTCGTAGTCAAGGAGTACGGAGCCTACGAAGGTCGTAACCCAAAGACCGGCGAGAAGATCCCAGTTCCACCCAAGAAGTTACCCTTCTTTAAGGTAGGTAAGGAGCTCAAGGAGCGTATCGACGTTATAACAGCCGCGGCAGCGTAGGCTCTGCTCCCCCCTCTAGCATTTATGCTTCACTCTGTGCGCTGAGTATCGCTTGCCCAACGCGCATGGGTTCAGCTACAAGAACGCCTTCAAAGTCAATCAAAAAGAGGGGTTTCCACCTTTAATTGTCCCAAGTCTCACTAACTTACCGTAATCGATAAAAAACTGAATAACTTTAGGCCCTGCTATGCATCTCAATCCTAGCAGCACGGGCGATCGGAAATTATTTTGTTTCGGTTGGCCTTTCCGTGTGAGGTATACTGAAGCCATAAGGTTCTAGGTCTTCGGTTTTTAGGAGTAGTTTATGGACAGCCCAAATATCCAGACAGAGCAAGATCAAAGTGCCCGTATCGATACAACGATCGGGGACCTAATAGAGGCGATTACCGATATCGCACTACAGGCCGGAAAGACGGAGCAGGAGGGGTTTAGACTCGCCTCGTTCACGATCGAGAAGCTGCTTCGCGACAAACGCCGCAAGGATATCCTAGAAGCCTAGAGCTGAAGATCTATAGAATAGAGCTTACGGGCAGGCTACCCCTGTTCGTACATTGAAAGGGGTGCTTAATGCGCCCCTTTTTTTGCCTGTAGTACTGGTAGATTGTGAGTTATTTGCCACTAGCCTCGGTTGGTTCTAAAGTAGCTTTGTGACCTCCTTGAGGGTGCCAAAACGTAAGTTCTATCAGGTAGCAGTATGAAGAAGATCTCAAAAACTCCCGTTATAGCAATAGTCGGTGCTACTGGATTAGTTGGTAGCGAGATGAGAACTATTCTTGAGCAACGTAAAGTTCCATGCGCGGAGCTTAGGCTCTTTGCTTCAAAAGATTCAGCAGGAGAGTTCTATAAGTTTAACGATCAGGAGGTCGAGGTCGAGCTGCTTACAGAGGATGTTTTTGAGGGGGTTGATATCGCACTCTTTGGGACCTCCGCCGAGCTTTCCGCTAAGTACGTTCCGCTTGCAGCTAAGGCCGGCGCAGTTGCGATCGATAACTCAAGTTTTTTTCGTATGGATCCAGCGGTACCCCTGATAGTGCCTGAGGTAAATCTCTCGGCGATAAAAGCTGAGGATATGATCATAGCCAATCCGAACTGCTCTACTATTCAGCTTGTTGCTGTGCTGAATACAATCCAGCGCATAGCGGGGCTTAAGCACGTTATTGTCTCTACCTACCAATCGGTATCAGGTGCCGGTAAAGCCGCGCTTGATGAGTTATGGGGGCAAACTTTGGCGGTCTTTAATCAGCAGGAGCTACCGCAGGAGGCCTTCCAGCACCAGATCGCTTTCAACTGTATTCCACAGATTGATGTGCTACTCGACAACGGCTTTACGAAGGAGGAGTTCAAGATTATTCACGAGAGTCGAAAGATCCTCGGCCTACCACACCTCCGTATCACGGCGACCGCCGTTCGAGTGCCGGTCTTTTATAGCCATGCAGAGAGCGTATTTATCGAAACAGAGAGGCCTTTTGAGCTTGAAGATATTATCAGACACCTCTCTGAGAGCGAGGGGCTAGCTATTCATCCCGCGCATGACGAGTATCCGATGCAGTTCGATGTTGCAGGTACCGATGAGGTGCATGTTGGGCGCATTCGTCGAGATGAGTCTGTAGATAACGGACTTAACCTCTGGATCGTTGCTGACAACGTTCGTAAGGGAGCCGCTTTAAATGCAGTACAGATCGCCGAAAAGTTGATAGCGCACTAATCCGACAGATATTGTGGCCAATATTAAACTGATAGTCGAATACGATGGAGCGGGGTTCCACGGGTGGCAGAAGCAGCCGAACTTGCGCACAGTGCAGGGCGAGCTTGAGAGGGTCATTAAAATAATTCTCCGTCGGCCAATCTTTCCTCTGCAAGCAGCAGGGAGAACCGATGCCGGTGTGCATGCGCGCGGGCAGGTGGTGACCTTTAAGGTCGAGGGAGAGCTTGATCTATATCACCTCACGCAGGGTGTGAGTCACCTCCTTAAAGGAGAGCTATCGGTGCTCTCGGCCTGTGTAGTTCCTGACGATTTTCATCCCGGTTGGTGCGCCACTCATAAACTCTACTCCTACCGAATTCTAAGAAGAGCTGCGCCAGCCGTATTGGACGCGCGCAGGGTCTGGCATATCGGGCACGAGATGGATATCGAGCTAATGCAGCGCTGCGCGTCGATGCTGGTTGGTGAACACGATTTCTCAAGCTTTCGCGACTCCGCCTGTACGGCGCGTACTACTGTTAGAAAGATCTTTTCTAGTGCCTTTCAGCCAGATGGTGACCAGATCGTATATCGCGTTATTGGGAGCGGATTTCTAAAGCAGATGGTACGCAATATCGTAGGTACCCTGACCGATATCGGGCGCGGCAGGATGCGCGACCGATCAATTACCGAGATACTTGCCGCCAAGGATCGACGCATGGCTGGAGTTACAGCCCCACCCCACGGGCTCTGTATGGAGTGGGTTTCGTACGATCCTGCCCCTCAACTTGTAGTCCTCGAAGATGAGATCAAGAGATAGATATGCATCAGTGCGGCTGTTACCTGTTCGAGTAACATCAGGATTCCAGCGCCACCCTGAAATACCCAGGCAGCTAGTAACGCAGCGGTGATTAGGTTCCAAGCGAAGATATAGAGTAGTCCGATACCGTAGCCACCCCGGATCTGATTTATATCGGTTTGAATCGGAGAGATATCACGGATATTTAGGATCGTATCAACTCCGTAACACAAGCCAACCAGGAGACACGCCATGGAATGCTCGTCACGGAAAAGACCGAGTGAGGCTAGCATTCCGATAAAGGTAAAGATCGGTACGATATAGGGGGCAAGAGATATAAAGGCATTAAAGTGAGCGGTTTTTTTGGTATATGAGTATTCAAAGTGACCGGAATTCTCATTGATCTGCATCCCCTTTTTTTTGTTACCAACGAGGTTCGATATAAGTGAGTGCTTGAACTCGTGAAGCAGCACCGAGAGGTGTCCCCGTATCATCGAGTGACCGAGAAGAATTCCTACGAACCACGCTGCCGCAAAGATGCCAGTAGCCTGCATCTGAATTGGCCTAACATTAAATAGCGAGAGCCCTAAGAGTAGCGCCCCGCTCGGTAGGAGCGCCCCCAGAGAGAGAAAGAATGCAAAGCCACCTACCAGCTCATCCTTATCCTTGGCTGATTTCTTTTTGACGGGGGAGGTAACAAAGGTCGGCTCAGGGAGCTTGGCCTCAGTGCTCTCAGGATTTTCGTTTAAGTCGTTGTTTTCCATCGATACGATACCTAACTATTCACCCCAGTATAAACTTGTCGGTGGTTAAAAGGATTCGATCTTGCGATCGGTGCTAAAGACACACCTTTCTTGACGTCCCCTGATCGGGGACGCTTATTTTAGGGGTGAATAGTTATTGTTGTCACCCCCGATTTGCTCCGCAAATCGACCCCTGAGGGGAATTATACTAGATCTAACCCAGCCCTGACTAGAACCCTAAGATACCACCGAGCCCCTTTTTAGAGCCACCCTTAGGCTTTGATAGATCTGTGCCCAATACGCCGCCTAAAATGTTGATCGCCTCCCGTGGTAGCTTAGTTAGGGTTTGTAAGAGGAGCTTCGTTACATCCGGTAGTACTAAGATCGCAGGAGATCGACCCTTAATTATGACCGGTATTACAAGTTGCTGCGCGTTGTTGAGAGCCTTATCCAACCCCTTCGCACCCTTTGCTAATCCCAGCGAGAAATCAGGGGAGAAGGTAAAGGTTGAATTAAGATTCAGCTCACCGTCAAGTGAGATCGTCCCATTGCTTGTAAAGGTACAGATATCGCTTACCAGCGTTAGATCCTTAACCGTGGTCACTCCGTTTGCGATTGAGTAGCTCCCACTCAGCTCCTGAATAACAGTATCCTTTGCGTTGAGATTGAGCGTGTATTTATCTGGGATATGACTGGTCAAAAGACCGCTCACAAAGGGCAGGGTGCCGATCTCGGATAATACCACCATCGGCAAGTTAGTGCCCTTAAGAGCTCCGTTGACAAGTATAAAGGAGCCATGTCCATGTAGCGAACGAGCAATATCTTCATGCGAAACTCCGGAGAGCTCAGAGTTTAGGGTGGCGAGGGTACCGGTTATGGAGTTAGCCAGAGCAGGCTTAAAGGCCGTCAGGATCTGAGTAAGATTAAGCTGCGAGGCCTTGGACTGAGAGTTAAATGATATAGGTGGGCCAAGTTTAAGTGCTGATGGAGAGGTCAGCTCACCGCTAAAACCACGCACGATAAATGTGGTTAGCTCAACACCGGTCGGAGTGACCCGCATAGATAGATCCGTTCTTAGAGGGGCCTCATGCAGCGCTAGGGCAAGCCCCTTGCTCTCAATCATAAGGTCTGAGGGCTTTCCAGAGACATTTATAGCGCCTGCTATTTTAGAGAGTTGGATCGCACCGGGAAGGGTTGCCGCTACGTTTTTGGGAGTAAGGGTAAGCGCTAATGTTGGCTCACCTGAGCCTTGCAAGGTAACGGTTGAGTCAAGCGCAAGCACTCCAGTTGGCTTGTAAACCTCTAAGTTAGGCACAAGGTCCTTTAACTCTCCCATAAGGGGCGCTAGATCAATTCCATTGGAGGAGAGAGCGAGTTGTCCGGTACCTGCGCTGGTCTTTATTCTGCCGCTAGCAAGTAGCTGACCGGCTAATGATTTTAGCGTAAGAGATCGAATGGCTAGATCTCCAGAGGCCTGTGCAAATGAGATAGCATCTCCCTGAAGGTCTAGGTTGTGTGCGCCCTGAGGAGTTAAACTGAGCGAGAGCTTCGGAATCCCTATGCGGGAACCTTCAAGGGTAACCTGCGCGTCTAGATTAATTGATTGCAGAAATATTTTTTTATTCGTACCGAGGTCATGGATCGTAATCGTACCATCCTTAATCATTACTCTATTGATAGATAGATCTAGCTTTGAAGGTGAAGGGGGCGTGGTAGTTTGATTAGAGGCCACAGGAGTAGATCTAGCAGGGGGCTTAGCTACGATCCCTTTTACTGCCACACCATGCGCACTCTTTATAAGCACTATATGCGGCTCCTCAAGGGTGATGTTATGGATCGCTATCTTTTTTGCCAGTAGTGGCAGCAGTGCAGCTTTAGCGCGTAGTTTTTTGAATGTAACTCCGTGTACCCCGTCGCTAAGATCTTTAACAACGATGTCTGCTATCGATAGTTCAAGGGATGGAAAGAGCGAGACATCTAACTGGCCAAACTGAACAGGAGCACCGATAGCGCTAGCTATCTGCTGCTCAATCTCTGCTCTGTGTGATTCAACGAGGGAGTTAGCTTGGATAATAACGTAGCCGACACCAGCTCCAAGGATAACGAGCACAAAAACCAGTAGCGATAATATGGTAATACAGATCTTTCTCTTCATATTTAAGACTCTTTGACTACGATACCCTACCGGTAGTCCTATAACGGTATCTAAAAGAAAGGATATGGCAAAGCCCCCTATTTCACAAGAAACCACATTTAATTCGGGACGTTACACCCCACTTCTATACGGGGGAGCCTCAATGGGGTAAACAGAGGCCCAGAGACAGATGGAGAGAGTGAGGAGTATCTTATGACCCTACGGGTCCTTATCAGCGCAGGGGAGGTTTCCGGTGACCAACACCTCGGGCGGGTTGTGCAGGCCATTAAGGCGCGCATGCCAGAGGCGGAGGTTCGTGGCATGGGGGGTAAGGAGTGCCGTGAGGCCGGAGCCGATCTAGTAGTTGATTGCTATAAGTCCGGCGCAGCGATGGGGTTCTCAGAGCTGCTACGCTCAGCTGGTTCTATTTTAGGGTCGTTTCGGTGCCTGTCATCCCTCATTAAAAGCTGGCGACCACATGTAGTTATCCTGGTTGATTATCCCGACTTTAATCTGCGGCTAGCGCGAGTCGCTAAGAAGGCCGGGTGTAAGGTGCTCTACTATATTCCCCCAAAGGTGTGGGCCTGGCGTACGGGACGGGTTGAGAAGATTAAGCGTTATGTTGATCGCATCGCAGCTATTTTCCCCTTTGAGCGTGATTTTTACGAAAGGCACGGGTATCAGAGCGTTACTTACGTTGGGCACCCCCTGGCTGATCAGAATAGCTCGCTAGCGAGCGAGGTGCAGCGTAATGAGAGCGTGTTGTTTCTACCAGGGAGTAGGAAGTTTGAGGTTGAGAGGTTGCTTCCTCCGATGCTTAGGGCCTTTGAACGGATGAGATCCGTCAAGCCACAGCTGCGTGGAACCGTGCTATTAGCTGCGAATATGTCTGAGGAATTTGCCAAGCAGATAGCGATTACGGCGGTCAAACCTGAAACATTTGCTGCTATTGACTGGAGTAACGGCACCCCGTTGCTAGAGATGCAGCGGGCCAGGGTCGCTGCACTAAAATCTGGAACGTGTAATTTAGAGGGGGCCTTAGCAGAGCTGCCCTTCGTGTCGGTCTACAGTGGCTCGCGCCTCTCTAAGGTGATAGTTTGGACCTTCGTGGCGTTAAAGGAGTACTCTCCTGTAAACATAATTAAGGCTGGGGCTGTGCGAGAGCTAATGCATGTTAAGCTTGATGACGCTGAGTTAGCGCAGGAGCTCCTTGCAATTTACGACGATGGTCCAGTTCGGGATCGTATGCTTACGGATCTTAAGTACGTTCGAACTGCTCTGATCGAGTACGATGCAGAGCGGAGCGTAGAGGGATCGACGGTATCCGAGCGGGTCGCGCAGATGGTATTTAATATGGCAGAGCTGTAAAGGCAAAGATGTATAGACGGATACTTCGCTATTTACGACCGCACAAAAAAGGCTTTACCCTTGCGCTTGTCTGTATGGTTGCCTTTGGAGCGACGGATGGCTTTGTTCCATTTCTGATCAAGTATCTCCTAGATGGGGTCTTTACACAGGAGAAAAAGGATCTACTGTGGTTGCTTCCGGCCTCAATTATCGGCTTTGCCGTTATTAGAGCGTTCTGCGACTTCTGGCAGCAGTTCCTTATGGCCTCCGTAGGTCACCGTGTTACTGAGGATATGAGAAACGATGTTAATCGACACGTGCTCTCACTATCGCCAGATTTCTTTGTGCGGCACTCAACCGGCGAGCTTCTTTCGCGGGTTACCTCAGACGTTATTCTTATTAGATCGCTCCTGACCGATTCGACCGCCGCTATAATTAGGGACTCTATCCGTGTTGTGGCACTCCTGTGTGCCTGTATCTATCTTGATCCGGTTCTATCGCTCGTATCCGTTATCTTCTTTCCTATCGCCGGACTCCCTATCGCGCGTATCGGAAAGCGCATGCGTAAGTTAAGCAAGCGGGGACAGGACGCTATCGGTCAGCTTTCAGCGCTCTTTCAGGAGAGTATGCAGGGGCACCGGGTAGTTAAGATCTTCTGCCGAGAGGAGTTTGAGCAGGGGCGATTTCAAAACGGCAACCGCGAGCTCACCAAAACATTCATCCGTGCTGAACGGGTGCGCGCGCTTGCTGGCCCAATCAATGAGGTGCTCGCGAGCTTCGTGATATCGGGGGTGCTGCTCTATGGAGGTTATTCGGTAATCACAGGTTCCAGAACCTCTGGCGACTTTACCGCGTTCCTAGTCGCAGTTTTTCTTATGTACGAACCGTTTAAGAAGCTAACCCGAGTTAATGCTACGGTTCAGCAGGGATTAGCCGGTGCCCAACGGATCTTTGAGATCCTGGATACGCGCTCTGCTATTGAGGAGCCTAAGCATCCTGTAGCACTCCCAGATAGCTGTGAGATCACCTTTCATAACGTTACATTTAAATATCCAACACGAGCCACTGGTGATGAGCGCAGTAGTGCACTTAAAAATATCTCTTTATCGATTCCACAGGGGAAGAAAGTTGCGCTTGTTGGATTCTCAGGCTCTGGAAAGAGTACCCTGGTGGATCTAATTCCAAGGTTTATCGATCCGACCGAGGGGGTGGTTACCTTTGGAGGGATCGATTGTAGAGAACTCGGGCTTGCGCAGCTACGTTCGAAACTTGCAATAGTTGGGCAACATACCTTTCTCTTTAACGATACGGTGTATAACAACATAGCTTATGGAAATCCTGAAGCGTTAGAGGCACAGGTGATGGCAGCGGCGCAGGCCGCATTCGCTACAGACTTTATTCAGAAGCTACCCGATGGTTTTCAGACCTTAGTAGGTGAGGGTGGGATGACCCTCTCTGGTGGTGAGCGGCAAAGACTGGCGATTGCGCGGGCGATCCTCAAGAATGCACCGGTACTAATCCTCGATGAGGCAACGGCATCGCTTGATAATCGAGCCGAGCGTGAGGTTCAACTAGCGATTGAGAAACTTGAGCAGGGGCGTACCAGCGTTATTATAGCCCATAGACTTTCGACGATCAGGGACGCTGATCTGATCGTTGTTATGAGTGCAGGACGAATAGTTGAGAGCGGCACGCACGAAGAGCTGCTGCAACAGGGAGCTGAGTATTCACGGCTGCACGCCTTGCAGTTCCGGGACGAGGAGCCTGCTGCAGGGAGTCTACGGTCGGTGCAGTAGAACCGCCGCAACTTTACGCCCGGTGTTCCGATAGTAGGGGCTATGGTCGTAATCATGCAGCTCTTACCTATAGTCATAACTTTCCTGCTAGTAGTGACAGGGGTAGCAGAAGCTACTCCGCGGCGCGCACCGGCGAGCACGATTGCGTCAGTAAAAGCTCTTACAACGCTCCGTACTAGTAACCTCTCGTATGTAAGATCCACTAAACGTGGGCAGGAGGAGCTTAGCTTCTTGAGCGTTACGGTGAAGAACATTGGAGATGTAATAGCATCGCAGGTTCAGGTCATAGCGCAATTTCCAGGGGGCATTGAGATACCGTTAAGGGGCCCCAAAAACATACTCGCACACGGCAAGGCGCTCTATACATCCTCAAGCAAGATGCCGCTGGTTACTCCCGGGCGGGTCGCTGCAATAGCGACGTGTGAGGTTTGTCGCTAAGGTAAGTCTTTGTTTTTATGTAACTAGGCAGCATCCCTTTATCCTTAGACCATCTTTTGACGGCTTGGCGATGGGTGGTTACACTACCCCCCATGTCACGTGGCAGAGACCTTATAGCTAATATTAAAACCTGGTTGTTGGGAGGGATCGCCGCACTCCTTATCCGCCTGATTCACACAACTATACGGTGGGAATATATCGGATTCCCTGCTAGCGCCCCGCCCCCTGCTAGCGCCCCTGTCGTGATCGCCTTCTGGCACGGGCGTATGTTAATGATGCCGATGATATATAGACGGGCACGCGGAGCGTTCCCACGCACTAGTTATATGCTAATGAGTCAGCACGGTGATGGTCGGTTAATCGCCTTCGCCGTTAGGCTACTCAGTATCAGTTGCGTTGCAGGCTCCTCAACTAGGGGTGGATTGGCAGCACTACTTAAAATGTGCCGATGGGTAGAGGCCGGCGCAGACGTTGGATTCACCCCCGATGGTCCAAAGGGGCCCCGCTATGAATGTAAGGATGGGATAGCCTTAGTCGCTCAAAGAACCGGGGCTGTGGTCCTTCCCTTCTCATATTCTACCGAAAGGAGGTGGCAGCTCTCGACCTGGGATAGGATGATTATACCGAAACCGTTCTCCCGGGGTGTTGCTATCCTGGGAGCACCGATCTCGGTCTCTCAGGAGGAAGATCGAGAGCAGGCCCGATTGCGAATTCAGGAAGCATTGCATGAAATTACCGAGCAAGCAGATAGGCACTGGACCCCTCTTTAGGGGCTATCAGTTGGCCGGCAGCGCGCTAATACCGCTCGTGGCCCTAACGCTGCTCGCAGCGAAACGGGGGCGTGTGCGGTACGGCGAGCGCTTTGGCGAGTGGGGGACCCTGCCTGAAACGCCGTGGTGGTTTCATGGGGCTTCAATCGGCGAGGTGCAGGGAATTATTCCGATCCTACAAAGGGTTAGGGAACACTACGCTCAGGATCAGATCCTACTAACCGCAACCTCACCTACTGGACTAGAACGCGGGGCCCCCTACGCTAATCTTACCAGACTTATTCCTATCGATAGCGCCCCCCTGGTGCGACGAGCGCTCGCGAAGGTTAGAGCCAAGCAATTGATTATAAGTGAGACGGAGCTCTGGCCCGTATTCTTATCGCAGGTTCTCTTATCCGGACTGCCGGTGTCCGTAGTAAACGGCAGGGTCTCTGATTATACCTTACGGTGGTACCGTGCAGCGCGCTCGATATTTGAGCCTATTATCGCCTCATTCTCGACGATCTGTGTACCTGATGCCGAACAACGGAACCGTTACATTGAACTGGGGGCCGTTCCAGATCGTGTGCACGTTACCGGACATACAAAATACGATACTATACCCGCCCTACAGGGAACTGAATCTCGTGATAAGACAAGAGAGAGGTTTTTTACCGCAATTACTCCGCAAAGCCGCATCCTTGTGCTCGGGAGTATTCGGGCAGGAGAGGAGTACTGGTGGTTCGAGGCGTGTCAGCGCATGTGGCAGGCTAAGATGGATCTGCGTGTGATTATAGCCCCGAGACATGCAGAGCGCTTTGAGTATTTTATCCAAGGAGCTCAAAAGCTCGGCGTTGCGTGTGAGCAGTGGAGCAAGCGATCTGATAGAGAGCAGGTCGAAGCAAAGGTTCTTATCCTCGATCTAATGGGAAAACTTGAAGAGGCTTATTCGATCGCGGACCTCGCCTTTGTCGGAGCTACGTTAGTCGATATCGGTGGGCACAATCCGTGTGAGCCAGCCATGTACGGAGTTCCGGTCTGTGTTGGTCCATATACCTCTGTTATTCGTGAGGTTGTAAATGAGATGCGAGCGCAGCACGGTATTATAGAGCTCTCTAGTAAGAGGGATGTGTGCGACCTAGTTGAACGGTTATGCTCAGAGGCTAGCTCTTCGTTACAGGGGGTTGGTCTAGCTGGACAACAGGTATGGGAGCGGCACCGCGGTTCGGCAGATAGGGTGCTGACACTTATTGGAAAAGCAGAAGATTAGTTACGTTATGGCCAGATTTATATTAAAATTATGGGCTGCGCTCTACTGGGGGGTGACCCGTCTGCGCGGATCTCTGTACGACCTCGGCATCTTACGAAGTTATCGTTCCAGAATCCCTGTTATTAGCATAGGAAACGTAACCGTAGGTGGTAACGGCAAAACGCCGCTAGCTCTCTATCTCGCGGCTGAGTTGGCTGCGCGTGGATGGAGGCCGGTGATACTCTCTAGGGGGTACGGGGGGCGCGTCAAGGGGCCACAGCGTGTAAGCGCTACGAATAGAGCAGAAGATGTCGGTGACGAGCCGTTACTGATGGCCCAAACAGGGGACTCTCCGGTATATATCGCCCGTTCACGGGCAGCCGGCGCGCGCTTAATAGAGAGCGATGCGAGTGGAGATGTAATCCTACTTGATGATGGGCTACAGCACCGCGCTCTGGCACGTAATCTTGATATAATCTCTATATTTGCTGGCAATGAGCGCGCTGTTACGGAGTTCGTAAAGGGAGAGCTATTGCCACTCGGGCTATTTCGGGAGGTTCGCGAGGTTGCTCTAAAGCGCGCAGCGATGATCGTTATCGCCGAACGACGTGTGGTGCTAGATAGCAAAGGCTTGGCTCCAATTGATACCCGTTTGATGAATACTCTTCCCGCAGCGGCAACGGTCTATCGATCGTTTTTTGAAGCTAGTGAGGTGCAACACCTAACCAGCGCTCAGCCGCTAGGGGCCTGTCGTGTTAACGCCTTTGCTGGAATAGCGAATCCAGACACATTTTTCGAGTCCTTAGAGCAACTCGGTTATACCCTGCTAGGGAAAACCTCCTTTGCCGATCATCATGCGTTTAGTGAGGTGGATCTGCAAAAAATTCTAGCGCAACATCCTGGGGTTCCCCTGGTATGCACGGCTAAAGATGCCGTTAAGCTTGCAGGGATGAGCGTAGAGCTGCGATTGCAGTGTGCTGTTATGCGAGTAAAGCTCAAGGTCGTACCCTCCGATGCTTTTATAGTGCAGATAGAGCGTAAGATCCGATGACTGCGATAGATCCAACCATCACTGCAGAACGGCTTGAGTATTTAAGGCTTCAGGCAACCCATGCTCCTGAAGAGCCGGGGGTGTATCTAATGCGCGATGACGCGCGTGTTGTAATCTATGTTGGAAAGGCCAAGGACCTGCGCGCGCGCTTAAGAACATATTTTGCGGGTGATGGTACTGGTGATGGTCGCTTTCAGATCGGATATCTCCTGCAACGGGTGATAGCCTTCGAGACGATCGTTACACAGACGGAGCAGCAGGCGTTCTTACTAGAACGTGACCTAATTAGTAAGTACAAGCCGCGCTATAATATCCGTCTTAAGGACGACAGGGCCTACCTCTCTATCAGGATCGATGAAGCCGCAGAGTGGCCCCGAATTGAGCTAGTTCGTAGACCCGAGAACGATGGCGCAACCTACTATGGGCCGTACGCTTTTAGTGGAGAGCTCCGAAATATCCTTGAGGTAATTAAGAAAGTTGTTCCTTTACGTTCCTGCTCGGACCCTGTGCTCTATAATCGCCAGCGCCCCTGTCTCGAATATCAGATGAAGCGGTGCTGCGCCCCATGTTGCTTGCCTGTGCAACCAGAGGAGTATCGAGATCTTGTAAAGCAGGCGCGCGCAATTCTGCAGGGTAAAACAGCGGCTACTATTAAACAGCTAGCCGGAAAGATGGAGGAGTCTGCAGCAGGGCTCAATTTTGAGCAGGCTGCCGCTTGGCGCGACCGGATCGAGCTTCTTACCAATTTTCAGGAGGGGCGCTCCCTGACCTCCTTTCGTGGCGAGGACCGCGATGTTTTTGGTGTCGTGCGCGAGGGTGCTCAGGCCGCTTTGTGTGTGCTCCTGGTTAGGTACGGGCGCATCACAGAGACGAAGTCCTTTATACTCGACGATGTGCGCCTCTCAGATGAGGAGCTGCTCGAATCGGCTGTGCAGCAGTTCTATCAGGCCGATCGTCACATTCCATCAGAGATCCTCGTACCCTGCGAGCTTGAGAACGCAACTTTGATTGAGGCGGGGCTTGCTGGTAGGGCCGGCTATAAGGTTGAAGTTGCTTTTCCACAGCGTGGCTCAAAGGCACGCCTTATCTCCATAGCGGAGCTAAATGCGCGGCATGCGTTTCAGGGCTCCCTAACGCACGAATCGCGCTGGGAACAGGTCGCCTCCGCGCTAGCTCAGATGGTAGGGCTTAAGCAGGTGCCGCGACGGGTTGAGTGTGTTGATATCTCTAATTTCCAGGGCTCAGACACCGTTGGGGCCTCGGTTGCTTTCTTTGATGGGGTCGCCGACAAGGGGGCTTACCGGCGGTACAAACTGTCTCAGCAGGGCAAGCCGGACGACTTTGCATCGATCTACGAGGTGGTTTCGCGGCGCCTCAAGCGCGGTATAAGTGAGGAAGATCTTCCGGACCTTTTGGTTATCGATGGAGGGGCAGGGCAACTTTCAAGTGCGCTTCAGGCACGGGATGAGTTGAATTTATCCGTTGAGATTATAGCACTTGCAAAGATGCGAACTGAGGGGGAGCTACAGGCGCGCGAGGTCGAACGTAAGCCTGAGCGGCTCTATATACCCGGCAGAGAGGAGCCGCTAGCGCTCGAAGAGGGCCATCTGGTGACTAGCTTCCTCTCTAGGATTAGGGATGAGGTGCACCGCTTCGTTATTACATTCCACCGCCAGACCCGCTCGCGTCGGGTTTTTCGTTCTGTGCTAGATACCGTACTAGGGGTCTCACCAGAGAGCAGAAATCGGCTAATCCGACACTTTAAGACGGTTGAGGGGATACGTAGCGCCGAGCTGGCTGCGGTCGCGGCAACGGGTAAGATCTCAGTATTGCTTGCAAAGAAGATCCAGAGCAAGCTTAGGGAGAGAACGTAGATAGCTAAGAGGGCGCTAAAATAAAAAATGTAGCCTAGCGCGCTGTTTCCTGCATAACCATGGATATGATGATGATTAAGACAATATTTAGAGTAGGGATCTTTGTGGCTGGCTGCGTGTTAGTGACCTCCTCGGTCTATGCAGATCAGATCCGTTATATGGACAACTCTGGAAACCTTCGCTTTGTAGATAGTATCGCGCAGGTCCCCCGTCAGTACAGAGAGCAGATATATCCTGCAACTCCTACCCCTGTACTCGATAAAAAAGGGTTAGCCGATCTCCAACGGAGAAATAAAGAGGAGGCCAATCGCAAATTAAGGGAGCAGCATGAAAAAAAGCGTGAAGCTCTAAATCGACAGAGGGAGTATGAACTTGAGCGGCGTAAAGAGGAGAAGGAGCTTCAGCGTCGCGAGGAATCGAGCAGCCTTAACCGATAGGATCTCGCTTAAGTAGTGAGCAGAAGAGCTCCTGTAGTTCATGAATGGCAAAGGGCTTTGCTAAAAATCTAACTCTATTACCATAGCTCGAAATTAAGTTTTTAATCTCCGAGCTACCACTCATCATGATGATCGGTAGTTCCGGATAGGTGACGATAAGCTCTGGAAGTAGATCGCTACCACACTCATCCGGCATCGTATCGTCAAGCAGAATTAGATGCGGCGTTATGCCGCAGTTGAATAGGTAAGAACGTAACGAACTGACGTTAGGAACCACCACAACTCGGTGTCCCATAGATGTAAGAACGCTCAACAGCATTGAGCGTATCGCGTCGTCATCCTCGGCTATAACTAAATCAAGCCCCCCTGGTGAGGAAGAGCCCTGCATAGATTTGTGAATATCATCAACATGAATCGCCTCGATTTGATTGGGAAATATGGGCAAGAACACGAAGAATGTTGTTCCTCCCGCAGCGCTACTCTTAAATGAGATGCTGCCGTCGTGCGCCTCGACTATCGATTTTATCATCGATAGCGATCCCAGCCCCTGTGTCTGCAATCGATATCCGCACAAACGATCCCGAGGCATGTGATGCCTGCAAGGCCTGCGAGGCCTGCGAGGAGTGTTGATAAGAGACCCGCTCCCACGCAATCTGAATCGTACCCGCAGCACTAATCGCATCACGCGCATTTAGTATTAGATTAATGAATGCCTGTTGGAGCTGCACGGCATCAGCCCATACCGTAATGTCGTCTGGGGTAGGATCGAAGTGAAGGGAGATACGTGCTGGAAGTAGATACCTTACTAGTCGCAGCGAATCTTGAATAACCTGTAGGATTTTAATCGGACCCGGCTTGAAATTGCCTCCACGTCCAACCATCATGAGCTGTTGTCCCATATGATGACACCCATCGACGGCCTGTAGTGCGGCAGAGAGTGATTCAAGGGCCGGAGAGTCCGGAGG
>JAPLFS010000024.1 GCA_026390555.1 Pseudomonadota bacterium | reverse complement strand
GCGCAACTGGTTGACAATATCGCTATTTCCTTTTGGGAGGAGGCGAATAACACTAATAACCTATTCAGTAATTCAACCGACTTTTGATAGACTTCGAGCTTTTCATGACAAAACATATCTTCTATTAATCGGTTCTTTTCGAAATAAGTTTCTGCTACCGGAACGGGAGCAGGTAACGGGAAGCGGTTCACGTTCCAGCGCAGGGATTCAGCATCCATTATCTTACATTCTTCGACCGGCTTTTCTTCCAACTGCCGCGCATAGTTATGCCATCATCCAGTAGCTTCCCACCCACACTTATTGGTGAGGAACCGGATTTTTAGAATAGCTTTGCATCGGCATGCTAAGATGTTGCTGATCATGTTCGATACGTCTTAGTTCAACGTCCTTAGCAGGTGAGAGTACGAGTGGAACGAGCTCTTTCGTAACCGAGGAGGTATCAAGACCGAAGCTTCTCTCCTCTGAGATGCTGATATGCTTGAGTAAGAAGTGCCCCTCAATTGCGATTTGATCGAGCCATGGAAGCTCACTTTCGTTAGAGAGCTCCTTGTGCAGCACAACGAAGCGAAAATCACCTGGGATATTGTTGTTACGCAACGATTCATAGCGGCTCATAAGATCGACCTCCTTGCGCAGCGCCATTTCCTCAACCACTTTGCGGAAGAATAAGTTGATGCGCGGCTCAACACGAAATCCAAGGTTAAAGTCGATGCGAAAAACCTTTTTGGGAATGAGGGTTGTTACCTCATATTCCCTTGTATACGGAACGTCTAGTACGTTTACATGGATAAACCAGTATACATCGGCCCGTTTCGGATGGAGATGAAATAGGGAGTAGACGATCTTCGTTTCAATTAGCTTCGGAAAGGGAGCTCCGGTCATGTAGATTAGATGTGTGGCATATTTCGGCACGCTTTGATCGCGACTTAGCGATTCAAGGGCTGGCAGATGCTGCGGCAACGATTCGGTGTCGGTATAGGCCATCTTTAGGCGCGAGCCGGTATTCCAGACGTACATGATGGCGGCGATGCCGCTGGCGATTAGTAGCGTAAACCAACCACCGTGGTGGAATTTAAGGAGGTTTGCGAAGAGAAAGCCCCCCTCGATTGATAGATAAAGCGCTAAGTACACTGCGACGATTGAGCGCGGGACACGTCTGCGCAACAGGTAGTTTGAAAACAGGATAGTCGTCATCAACATAGTTAAAGTGATGGCTAATCCGTACGCCGCTTCCATGTTTGAAGACTCGCGGAAGTAGAGTACTACTACGACGCAACCGATAAAGAGTAGGAAGTTTACGAGGGGTACATAGGTCTGCCCCTTCAGGTTCGTCGGGTATACTATCTTTGCTTTTGGAAGTATCGAGAGACGCATCGTCTCTGTGGCTAGTGTAAAGGAGCCGCTGATTAGGGCCTGACTTGCGATAATAGTGGCGAGGGTTGAGATCGCTATACCGGGTATAAGGAACCAAGTGGGCATGATCTCAAAGAAGGGGTTCTGATCGTTTAGTGCAGCGCCTTGGCGGCTTAAAAGCCAGGCACCCTGTCCCATATAATTGAGGATTAGGGCGGTTTTTACGAAGATCCAGGAGACCTGAATATTCTTTCGGCCACAGTGCCCGAGGTCTGAGTAGAGCGCCTCTGCTCCAGTTGTACAGAGAAATACGGCGCCCAGGATCCAAAATCCATCGTGCATCACAAAGAGCATATTAAGGGCATAGACCGGATTGATTGCCCTTAGAACGGAGGGGTTCGGGATGATCCAGTATAGTCCCAAGATGGCTAACATAGAGAACCATCCGATCATGATCGGACCGAAGGAGTTTCCAACTAGCCGAGTTCCAAAATGCTGCACCGAGAAGAGTACTGTAAGAATTACGAGCACGATCGGAACGGTCTCTATATTAGGATATATCTTACGCAGACCCTCTATGGCTGATGAAACAGAGATCGGTGGTGTAATGATACCATCTGCAAGTAGGGCGCTTCCCCCGATTATAGCTGGGATCAGTAGCCAGCGGGAGTTCTTACGCACGAGCGCATAGAGCGCAAAGATTCCGCCCTCACCTCTATTATCTGCGCGCAGGGTCAGCAGCACGTATTTAATCGTAGTCAGTAACGTGAGGGTCCAGAAGATGCAGGAGAGCGCACCGAGCACGACCTCCTCTGTTAGGGGACGCACACCGGCCACAGCTTTCAACACGTAGAGCGGGGAGGTCCCGATATCTCCGTAGATGATTCCAAGGGCTATAAGTAAGCCGCCAGGCGAAAGCCTGTGTATATGATTTGAGTCGGACATGACTATACCAAATGTACTCAACTAATTAGATGGTGAGAGTGGCACTTACCAGTTCAGAAAAATACGCAGAGCCCCTTATAGGGGGCGTTTTCTGCCGCATTTAAGGCTGTATAACCGAGTTTGATGCAACTGGGGTGGTTTAATCGGAGATAAATAAAACAGTGGTTAGTCGCTTCGCTACTATTGGGCACAGGGGTAGGTGCCATGGGTAGGTGCCATAGTGCTAGGATGACGGGTGGCTAATGCGGATCCTTCTCGCTATCAAGCATCGCTTTGGCGACCTTGTTGGAATCCACCTCATAGGTTCCACGAGCGAGGGCATCTTTGATGCGTTGCGCACGGCGGAACTTCTCTGCGACCCACTGCAGGGTGATTGAGGTAATACCTCTTCTGCGGGGTGTTTTCTGTTGATTGCTATCGTTGTCGTTCATATAGAGATTCTCCCTACTTCAACTCACTATAGATAGTAACGACAGTTTTTGAGAAAACTTGATGGTTTGCTGCTTAAGAGGGAGGTTAAATGCCCCACTATAGAGCTGAAATCATTCATTATAGGCGACGCAGGGGTTAGTTTACTTAACGTTAGGGCGAGTGGTACATTCTCGGAGATTAATTTGTAGCCAAGATAGTGAGAGCTTAATGAACACGAAAGAGAGCACTGCGATAACACCCCGACGTGAGCAGGATTACCCAGAGTGGTACCAACAGGTTGTAAAAGCGGCTGACCTTGCTGAAAATTCAGTAGTTCGTGGTTGCATGGTAATTAAGCCCTGGGGTTACGGAGTATGGGAGGGGATCCAGAGACATCTAGATGCGATGATCAAGGAGACTGGGCACAGCAATGCATATTTTCCACTTTTTATTCCGCTCAGTTTTCTTGAAAAAGAGGCTGCGCACGTTGATGGATTTGCCAAGGAGTGTGCGGTTGTAACGCACCACCGACTAGAGCTCAAAGATGGCAAATTAGTTCCGGCGGGGGAGCTTGATGAGCCGTTGGTTATTCGACCGACCTCAGAGACGATTATCGGCGAGTCATTTTCGCGTTGGATTCAATCGTATCGCGATCTACCGCTCCTTATTAATCAGTGGGCCAACGTAGTTCGGTGGGAGATGAGAACGCGCCTCTTTCTAAGGACCTCGGAGTTTCTGTGGCAGGAGGGCCATACTGCACACGCATCGTCGCAGGAAGCGGTTGAGGAGACCTTCAAGATGTTGGAGGTTTATCGCATACTGGCGGAGGAGGTCTTGGCGATGCCGGTAATTATGGGCGAGAAGATCCCAGAGGAGCGCTTTCCCGGGGCGGTTGATACCTACTGTATCGAAGCGATGATGCAGGATCGCAGGGCGCTACAAGCGGGCACCTCGCACTTTCTTGGGCAAAACTTTGCCAAGGCTTCCGAGATTAAGTTCCTCAATCGTGAGGGCGCTATTGAGCATGCATATACTACCTCATGGGGCGTTTCTACGAGGTTAATTGGTGGGGTGATTATGACCCATTCCGATGATAATGGATTGCGGCTACCACCACGCATCGCTCCGAAGCACGTTGTAATCATTCCGATTATTCCGAAGCCAGAGAGCGAAGCCGCAGTGCTTGAGTATGCCGAGTCGGTCGCACTTGAGCTTCGAGGTCAGAGCTTTGATGGGCGACCGATAGAGGTGGTCGTTGATCGACGAGATATTCGTGGGGGTGATAAGAGTTGGGAGTGGATCAAGAAAGGTATTCCGGTTCGTCTTGAGGTTGGACCACGAGATATAGAGGCAAGGCAGTGCGTTCTTTACCGACGTGATAAGGGGGTTCGTGATAAGGCCTTTATGGCAGCGCAGGAGGTTGCCGAATCACTCTCTGCGATCTTAAGCGATATGCAGCGTAATTATTTAGAGCAGGCGCGAGCGTTTCAAGAGGAGCACACACGGCGCGATATTTCCTCTCTTGAGGAGTTCCGTGCTTTCTTTACCGCTAAGGATCAGAGTAAGCCTGAGATTCACGGCGGATTTGTTTTAGGCAAATGGGCAGGGGGCCAGGATGCGCTCGATGCTTTAGCAGAGCTTAAGGTAACGGTGCGTTGTTTGCCCCTTAAGCAGAGCGGCACACAGGGGCATTGTATTATCTCTGGTAGGCCCGCTACGCAGGACGCCATCTTTGCCAAGGCGTACTAGGGCGAACGCATGAGCGCACAAGGGGTATCGATAGCGGCATTTTATAAGTTCGTCGCGTTCACTACTGAGCAGGTGCAAACGGTTAAGGAGGCGCTTGAGGGCTTCGCTAAGGCGCGTGGTCTAAGGGGCTTGATTGTTTTAGGGGGCGAGGGGCTAAACGCAACCGTTGCTGGAGAGCCTGGTGTTATCCGCGACCTAAAGGCTCTGGTGTGTGAGTTAGTTTCCGATCCGGAGCTTCAGTTTAAAGACTCCCAGGCCGATAAGTTGCCGTTTGCCCGTTTTAAGGTCGATCTTCGTGCGGAGATTATAACAACTAAGGACCCACTACTCTCTGCGCAGGGCTTGCAGACACCGCAGACCTCGCAGGTCCCGCAGACCTCGCAGACCTCGCAGGTCTCGCAGGTCCCGCAGGGTACTCATCTGACTCCTAGTGAGTGGCATCAGATGATGGAGTCTGATCCAGATGTTGTTGTGGTTGATACCCGTAACGACTATGAGACAGAGATCGGAGTATTCGAGGGGGCGTTAGACCCAAAGATTAAGAAGTTTAGTGAATTTAAAGAGTTCGTTGAGCGTGATGGGCTACCTAAGCATAAGAAGCTCCTTATGTATTGTACCGGAGGTATTCGGTGTGAGAAGGCTGTACCTGATGTACAGCGGCTAGGATACGAGAATGTTTATCAGTTACAGGGCGGAATACTGCGCTACCTAGAGGAGTATCCGGAGGGGTTCTTTAAGGGGGAGTGCTTCGTGTTTGATCACCGCGTTGCGGTAGATAATAAGCTCCAACCATCAAAGCTCTATAAGCTCTGTCCACATTGCGGTAATCCGGGCCAGGAGTCGCTCTCTTGTGTTAATTGCGGTGAGGGGGCGATTATCTGTCACCGTTGCATGCCGCAGAGCGAGCGCAACACCTGCTCAAAGAACTGCGCGTATCATGCTAAGGTTAAAAGCAGCAAGGCCCCATAGAGCTGCCAGCAATTAAGTCGGCATAAAGCATACTACAAAAAGAAAGGGCGGGGTCCTTTCGGATCCCCGCCCCATCTTTTTCAGTCTTTAGGACAAACGGTTTAGTACCGTCCGCCACCACCTGAATATCCACCACCGCCGCCGCCGCTGCCGCCACGTGAGCGTCCGCCGCCGCCGGATGAGCGTCCACCGCCACCGCCGCCGTATCCGCCACCACCGCCGCCGCCGCCGCCGTATCCACCGCCGCTTCCGCCGCGATCTGAACGTGGGCGATCCTCACGAGGGCGAGCCTCGTTAACAACGAGCTGCTTGCCGTCTAGGGTAGCTCCGTTACGAGCCTCCATAGCTGCACGAGCCTGAGCATCGTCATCGATCTCGATGAAACCGAAACCACGTGACCTTCCGGTCTCACGATCGGTAGCGATCTTAACAGACCGTAGTGGTCCGAATTCTTCAAAAAACGCATTCAGAGATTCCTCTGAAGATGCGTAAGCGATATTTCCAATAAAGAGCTTCATTACAAGTCCCCTAATTAAAGTTACTTACTACAACACAACTACATCCCGACCGTATGGTCGGAACTGATCCTAAGTACTACTAAGAAGAGAACGGGGACTGTAAAAAGACAGGGCCTGTTTTTTTCGCTAGAGCAGAAGGCTTAGGCTAGTGTATCAAAGAGAGTGCTCGAAAGTCAAAGAGTCCCTAAAGCGGGCTTTATCATGCTGTAATCATTGGACTGTTTGCGGAAAGTAGGACTAAGCAGCCTTGCCGCCTAGTGCGGAAATAGCTTGAGGCGAGTCGATATTAACCCTGACAACGGCGGCATTAATCCGTTTTACTAATCCGGTCAGGATATTTCCTGCGCCGTATTCCCAGACAGCATCTGGAAATTTGTTAGCGAGTACGTTCTCTACACACTCAACCCAGCGCACACGACCACAAACCTGTAGTGCTAGGTTCTCACGAATCGTATCTGGATCATCGCTTGGTGTTGCAGTGAAATTTTGAAACACAGGGAACTTTGGTTTCTTAATCGTAGTTTGAGCTAGATCAACACGCAGCTTATTTTCTGCAGGCTTCATCAGGGAGCAGTGAAAGGGCGCACTGACCGGCAGTTCAATAACCTTGGCCGCACCAAGACGTTCAATGAAGAGCTGCACGCCGGTAGCTGAGCCAGCAACAACTATTTGGCCCGGAGCGTTAATGTTAGCGATCTGGGCAACCTCTGTGCCTGAGCCCGCAAGTGCCGCCTCGATCTCACTAACCTCCTTGCCGAGTACCGCTACCATCTTGCCTGTGCCTACGGGAACGGCCTCCTGCATATAGCGCCCACGCTTATTAACGAGTTTAACGGCGTCCTCAAATGTGAGCGCTTCTGCAGCTACCAGTGCTGAGTATTCACCGAGTGAATGTCCGGCGGCGGCTACGATCTCTTGAGAGGCGGCCAGGGGCTGTTGTTGGGCGAGCCTAAAGCAGATAGTGCTGACGGTTAGGATAGCTGGCTGAGCGTTCTCGGTTAAGGTGAGCTGATCGGCCGGCCCTTCAAAGCAGAGCTTGGATAGGGGGAATCCGAGCGCCTGGTCGGCCTGTGCAAAGAGCTCACGCGCCAGGGGCAGGGCCTCATAGAGCTCCTTGCCCATACCTACCTTTTGGGAACCCTGACCTGGAAAGAGCGCAAATATTTTGGACATACATCACCTTTGTTTGTTGGCCCGATAATTCTAGGGAGTGGGGGGTGATGTCAAGCGGATAACAATCGAATCAAGTGTAAGTCAGAACTCTCCGCTCTTAGCAATATTATGCTGCTATTAGGCGAATTTTCCTAGAGTTTGGTAGTTGGCTTAGTTCCCAGTTGTTTTGAAGATTCAGCCAAAAATATGGGGTGGCTCCGAGAGCCTGAGATAGCTTCAGCGCCATCTCGGCGCTTATGCCCCTTTTCTCCCTGCAGATCTCATTTATTGTCTTAGGCAGAACGCCGATGTGCTCAGCAAGGGCTGACTGGCTAGCGCCGATCTCTTCCAGCTCATCACGTAAGACAGCTCCCGGATGAACAGGGGTAACATGAAACAAATTCTTACTCATAATCGAGATCTCCTTCGTTAATGATAATCTACTATTTCAACCTCTGAAGCGTTCTTTCCGTCCCATCTAAAACAAATTCTAAACTGGTCGTTAATCCTAATACTGAATTGACCCCTCCGATCTCCTCTAAGAGCTTCGAAATGATTACCTCGAAGCTCTTGAAAGTCCTGTAGATTTGTAGCCGCTCCTACCCTAGCCAGTTTGATCTGAGCCTTTGCGTGTAGTTGAGGCGGTAAGAGCTTTCTAGCCTGTTTAGAGGAGATGCCATAGTTAATCTCTTCTGTCGCTTTGTTTTTAAAGCTCTGAATTGCCATGCTACCCATTATACCGGATAGTGGTAATAACAGCAATCATAAAAATACACCGATGCATAACCAAGCAGTCGAAAAATGCCGCGTGCTTAACCCTCTGATTTAACTCAGCTTGACCTTGGTGCGGCTATGGGGGCGGTACCTTTATCGCAGCATTAAGGTAACGATATTCCTTCTTTGCCGGACGCTTCAACTCTTACCCCTTACGAACCCACGAGCAGGGTAAAAACCTTGCCTCTTTTCAGTACGCTCGGTAGTGTTTGAAAACCCCCTTGGGCAGCCGGCGATGCTAGGCAAAAAGGTGCTCAGGTGATGGTAAAAGGAATTGGAGCCATGCGAATAATAGGTTTGATGTTTAACGTTGCAAGATGCTGTGTTTTTCTAAGCTGTGCTCTTGTAGGTTATGTACTTGTTTCTCAGGGGGCCTGCAAAGGGGCCTTCGCGCAATCAAGTGACTCCTCAAGCGCATTGGCCGAGATGGTTTCAAAGGTGCGTACCTACACCCTGAAAAATGGAATACGGGTCATCCTATATAATCGTGGGGATGCTCCGGTATTTTCCGGCGCAGTTGTCGTGCGTGTTGGAGGGAGTGATGAGGTTAGCGGCGAGACCGGTATATCACACCTCTTTGAGCATATGGCGTTTAAGGGTAGTCGTACCGTAGGAACGAAGGACTATGCACAGGAGCGGGGGTTACTCGATCGGCTAGAGCAGATATCTGCAGCCTCCAAAGCAGCGCAAGATCTCTCGCCTGAGCAGAAGATAGAGTGGGACGCTATCCACGAGCAGCTGCGCGAGATCTGGATCTCAGATGATTTTACTAAGCGCTATGAGCAACAGGGAGCAAGCGGACAGAACGCCACTACTGATAAGGAATTTACCAAGTACTTCGTGGATCTGCCCCGCTCGGCCTTTGATTTTTGGTGCAAGATGGAGGCAGATCGACTGATTAGCCCAGTTATGCGCCAGTTTTATCAGGAGCGCGATGTTGTGCTTGAGGAGCGCCGCATGCGTTTTGAGGACGATCCAGGTGGAAAGCTCTATGAGCTGCTGCTCGGTGTTGCCTACCAGCGCCACCCTTACCGCGCGCCGGTAATTGGGTACGAGTACGACATTCGCTCTCTGACTGCGAGCGAGCTCGATATCTTTCGCAGGCGCTTTTATATCCCCTCCAATATAGTTATCAGCGTTGTAGGGCGTATAAATCCGGAGCAGGATATCAAGGTAATTGAGGAATACTTCGGAGAGTTGCCCACAGCGGATACTATTATTAGAGATATCGATAGCGAGGCTCCGCAAGAGGGCGAGCGGCATGTATCGCTAAAGATGGCGGCCTCTCCCGAGGTAATTCTAGCTTATCGCAAACCAAATTATCCCGATCCGGACGATGCGCCGATATCGGTCATGGCGGAGATCCTTGCAGGTAGCAAGATCTCGCCCCTTTATACCGAACTGGTAAAGCGCAAACAGCTAGCCGCCGGCATCAGTAACGATGAAGGACCAGGGGTGGTATATCCGAACCTGCTTATGTTTAGCGCCTCGGTCAAAGCTCCGCACTCAACCGATCAGGTCATTAACGCCTTTGATACCGTCATCAATCGCTTTCGCACAACGGGAGCTACGGCAGAGCAGCTGCAGGTCGCTAAGCGTTCTATCGGCATGAGCTATCTCGGGCACCTGCAGTCAAGTCAGGCGCTAGCACTTGATTTTGCCACCTCAGAGCTGGCTTTCGGTAGTTGGAGGGCCTCCGTTAATTGGTACGATGAGATGAGCCGGGTAACGCTCGATGATATTAAGCGCGTAGCAGCACGGTACCTTGTGCCAGAGGCACGCACGGTCGCAACGATTGAGCGTAACAGATAAAGAAAGGAAATTTATATGAGTAAGGGTCTGCATACAGCTCTAATCCTTGTACTGCTGAGTGTCTTTGGGTGCTCCTCGATGCAGGAATACGTCGCACCCCCCGTTCCGTCGCTAGAGGATGAGGTCGCTGCTTTTAAACCGACGCAGCCGCAGCGTTGGACGCTCAGTAATGGACTGACAGTTCTGTACTTAAAGGATGACGAACTTCCGATCGTATCTGGCAAGCTCTTTGTGCGTGGCGGATCGCTATGGGCCACAAATTTTCCGACTGGTGCCGCGGGAGCCATGGCCGATCAGATGCGCCAGGGTGGTGCCGGATCACGTTCAGCTGATGCGCTCGATCTGGAGCTTGAAAAGTTGGCCGCGACGGTTTCTAGCTCTATGTCGAGCGAGTTCGGGGCGGTCTCTTTCGCAGGGCTCTCAAGCGATATAGATCGCATCTTTCCAATCTTTGCTGATGTTGCGCTGCGTCCCCGTTTTGAGGAAGATCGTTTAGCACTATGGAAGGGGCAGTCGCTTGAATCAATTCGTAGGCGCAAGGAGGACCCCACAACGGTCACCTCTATAGCCTTTATGCAGCTACTGTACGGTGACACGCCGTACGGCCGGGTCGTTATGGAGCGCGATGTGGCTGCAATTTCGCGCGCCGACTTTGTTGCGCTGCATGCGAGGTTCGTTCGACCAGATGATGCTATCCTAGTTGTTACAGGCCGGGTCGAGCAGCAGCAGGTGGCGGCCCTCGTTGAAAAACATCTAGGTGCTTGGAGTGCGCGTGGAACTCAATTGTCAGCGCCACCCCCTGTAGAGTATCAGCCAAAGCCCGGGGTGTACTTTATCACCCTGCCGTTTGCGCAGGCCTCCGTACAGATGGGGCAGCTTGGCGTGCCGCGCCTTACCCCAGATTATCCGCAGATCGATCTCTTTAACGAGATCTTCGGCGCCTCTGGATTCGGCTCGCGCTTGATGCACCGCGTTCGTACAGAGCTAGGACTCTCCTACGGTATCTACGGCGGGATCTCGCCCGGAGTTGTGCGCGGAGTGAACTATATCTTTTTGCAGACTAAGTCCGACTCAGTATTTGCAGCGATCAACGAATCAATCGGAGTTCTTAAAACCATGCAAGAGGCCCCCCCTACAAGTAAAGAGCTAGCAGAGAAGATGGCAGCGATTCAAAACTCCTATGTTTTTAATTTCGACTCACCGCAGGATATCGCCGGAAGAAAGGCACGCCTCGAGCTGCTCAAGTATCCGAATGATTACGACCAGAGCTATCTGGCAAAGATTGAGGGGGTCTCTCCAGAGGGGGTAGTGCAGGTGGCGCAAACCCGGTGGGACACCTCGCAATTTGTTATTGTGGTGGTTGGTAACGAGAACGCCTTTACGAAGTTATCTAGCGCCATGCAGGAGCAGGGGAGTCCGCTCGGCTCGTTTGAGCTGCGCAAACTAGGTTTTAAGAGCGCGGTGATTCAGTAATAAGAGCGCTCCCATTATCCTACAGATACAATCATAATAGGGTAACGTCTTACGATCCATTAAGGGTTCGCATGCCTCTAGATAAAGAACGAAGCAGAATAGTGCCCCTGACGGCGCTGCCCTGCGCCGCGCTCCTCTCAGTAGTGGGTATATATATAGTCGGATGCTCCTCTACGCCGGTGCATGGTCCTGATAAGGTTGTTTCTAGCACAGCGTTTGGGACACTTCAGGGCGCTGGTGCCGGAGCAGTAACAGGAGCGCAGCTTAGTGCCGGAGCGGGGCCAGGTGTTGCGGTAGGTGCTGGACTTGGAGCCGTAGTTGGCGCCATCAACGGCTTCGTGCAAGATGCCTCAGAGGATGCTCAGCAGCAGATATCTGCTGATACCAAAGCTGAGAAGCAACGTATCTTTGCCCAGGCGGTTCTAGCCGAGCACTATAAGCGCCGCACGGCGCTACATCCCGCGCGCGACATCTATCCTGCCGATATCTTCTTTCGAGGAGATTCTGTTAGTATGTGCCCATCGGGGGTTAGTATAATCGAGCAGCTAGCAGGTATGAACGAGTTTAGGTTACCATACTCCAGACTAATTATTGCTTCTTACGCAAAGGGCAAAACGCCTGAATCGCCGTATGCGCAGCATCTAAGCGAAAAGCGATCGCGTGAGTTCGTTAATCAGCTTGTCAGGGCTGGTGTAGAGCCGAGGCGGCTTGAAACCAGGGCGGTAGTGATCGATGCTCCGGTTGTAATAGATCCGTACGACAATCCGACCAGGTATAATCAGGCAATTGAGATAATAACTATAGACCGGTAATGGTATGAAAACAAAAAAAGAGAGCAAGAATAAGGAATGTGGAGAGCCCATGAAGGATACTAAAGAGAGCGTACAGTTGACCAATAAAGCCGAACTGCGGGCGTTTATTACCGATGTTAGAGATCGCCTATTAAAAGATCAGGCTGCTCCGATCTTTGCAATGGCAGCGATGCAGCAGGTCATGAACCTTGATGACATCTATGACCTACTCGATAATCAGAGTAAAGAGATCCTCCAAGAGATCTGGGTCAAGCTATCTCAAGCTGGATTCCACCTCCGTAAGCCGCCCCTGCTTTTCGGTGATGGCGAGGCTCTGGGCGTAAAGTAGCTCCCTACACGGCCTGTGGTGCAGTTGAGAATGAAAGTTCAGCATGTTCGGTCTCTGGGTAAGGTCAGGTGGATAGTGCTCCTGCTAAGTTTGGCAGGGGTTTTCATCTCTGGCGTAGCATTGGTTGAACACCTGATCTATGCCAATGGGCTCGCAACGGGCCCCTCATTCTGTAACATCAATGCCTACATCAACTGCGAAGCAGTAAATGCTAGCGCATGGTCGAAGATCTTAGGTCTTCCGATCGGCGCCTACGGGATCTTCTTTTACCTAACGCTCTTTGCACTTTTTACGGTTGCTGGGACTGGGCGCGCGGTATCGTTTGAAGCGGCGGCGGGGGTGGCTCTGATTGCAGGGGTTTTAGCAACGGGCGCATCTATTGTGCTGTTTGGAATCTCCAGCTTTATCATCGGTGCACTATGTCTGATCTGCATAGCGCTCTATCTGATTAATTTTTTGCTGCTTGGAGTTATAGCTCTGGGTGCCTGGCGCGGCAGATTTCTAGAAGGGATCGCTAAGGGCTGTTCGGGAGTTCGGCTCTTTCTAACGAGATCGCTAGGTATTACTTCCTCCAAGAAAGGTGCTACCGCTACCTTTGCACGCTGCTCATTCTTGGCGTTGGTTGGGCTCTCTGTATTCTCCGTATTACTTCCGAATATGCTCCTGCAGTACCTTAGGATAGAGCAGGGGACAGCCCCAGAAATTCTAGACAAGGAGGCCGTGGCCGCCTGGCGCGCGAGGCCCCTTGAGGCTCCGCAGGTACTTGATGATGGTGGACGTTTCGCCGACTACCGCGAGGGTAACCCGCAGGCTCCGATCTCAATCGTCGAGTTCGCTGATTATGAGTGCTTCGGGTGTCGTAGGTTATACGTAGCGCTGCATGAGCTCCTTACAAGCTATGCCGGCTCTTACACCTTCGTTCTGAAGAACTATCCACTCGATAGGGAGTGCAATCCCGTGATGCCACGCACCGTGCATCTACATGCATGTACAGCGGCTTACTTCTCTCGGTGCGCCGGGGAGCAGGGCAAACTTGGTGCGGCGATAGATCTTCTTTTCACCGACCCTCTACTGGAGCAGGACGGAGAGATAGCAGAGGTACGCGAGGCCCTGATAGCTAAGGGCGAAAGCGAACTGGAGCTCGACGGCGAAAGCCTTAGGGGCTGTATCGTTTCAAAACGGTACCACGCTAAAATTCAGGGAGATGTTAGTGAGGGGCAGCGCTTAGGACTAGCCTCAACCCCCTCGATCTGGGTAAATGGACGGCTTGTTGTGCGGCCTACGATCGGAGCCCTAAAGGCGATATTCGATGCAATTCTTAGAGAAAAACGTTAGGCTGAAATAATGAAAGATCTAGTCGCACAAGAGATTGCACGCAGAGTCAAGGACCGAGATCTAATCGGCGTTGGTACCGGCTCAACGGTGGATGCCGCCTTAGTCGCGATCGGCAAGAGGGTGCAGCAGGAGGGGCTAAGGCTCTCCGTTGTTCCGACCTCTTATCAGAGCGCTTGGCGCTGCCAAGAGCTTGGCCTAACGGTGCTTTCTTCAGGCTTTAACGGATACCTAGCCTGGGGGTTCGATGGGGCAGATCAGGTAACCAAGCAGCGCTGGGCTATTAAGGGCAAGGGGGGCGCTCTCCTACAGGAGAAGATCTTAGCCAAGCGGTGTAAGCAGTTCGTTCTTATAGTGGATGAGTCAAAGGTGGTTCCGCTGCTCGGTGTTGGATGCCCCGTGCCTGTAGAGGTTATTCCTGAAGCCCGAATCCTGGTAGAGCAGGGGCTTAAAGTTCTGGGAGCAACTGAATTGAGCGTTAGATCTGGCTCCGGTAAGCATGGACCGATTATCACCGAACGGGGCAATATTATTATCGATGCTACCTTTGCTCAGATTCATGAGAGCCTTGAGGGCGAGATCAAGGCCTGCGTAGGGGTAGTTGATAGTGGACTCTTTATCGGATACGCCTCTGAGGTGATCGTAGCTGGAACAGCAGGGCTGACATATCTTTAAGCGCTATCTTTAGGAGGGGATCTGCGACACCGCTACGCCAAAAGCGTAGCTTCTCAAAGAGGGCTGTATCGTACTCGATAGCACCCAGGCGCTTTCTCTGCTCCGTTCTCTTCTCTGAGCTTAAGCCCGAGCTAACGAGGGGCGCTCGCAGCAGGACCGGGTTTTTGTTCTTTAATCTGGTTAGACCTTCGTTTGTAACTTCGATTACGTTAAAGCGCTCATGGTTAATGCGCAGTAATCCAGAGGAAACAAGCTCACGTCCATAATAGAGCCACTCTGATTTAGCGCGGCCCTTGCCAACGCCGTAGGTTGAGAGGGAATCGTGTCCCCAACGTTTTATCTTCTCGCTCTGAGCGCCGGTTAAAACATCAACAACGTGCGCCAATCCGACCGAAAAGCCGCTCTGTTTGTTGATACGCAACACGCACGAGAGGATCTTATGTGTTACCTCTGTAGCGTCAACCTCGTCGCGTGGCGTCAGACAGTTGTCACAGGCTCCGCAAGAGAGAGTGATCTCGCCTGCGTTATTTCGATACTCCTCACTAAAGTAGCGCAGTAGCGAGACCCTGCGACACTCCGAACCCTCGGCAAACTGCAGTAACCTTGTTAGTTGCCGCCCTGAGATCTCACGCTCGGTTTGGTCCGAGGCCTGATCAATAAAATTTCTGAGCTTTGCAGCATCTCCTGAGCTATAGAGCAGCACGCACTCGCTCGGCAGCCCATCTCGTCCGGCGCGACCAGTTTCCTGATAGTAGCTTTCGATATTCTTAGGTAGGTCGTGGTGAATAACAAAGCGTACATCGGGTTTATCAACCCCCATGCCGAAAGCTATCGTTGCCACCATGACCTGGATCTCATCCTGAACGAACTGCTCCTGACGACGGTTGCGTTGCTCAGCCGAGAGTCCGGCATGATAGGCGGCTGCTTTAATCCCCTTTTTAAGGAGATCTTCTGCAACCGACTCGGTACGCGCACGACTGAGGCAGTAGATAATTCCGCTTTCGCCAGGATGATCTGCGAGCACCTCACAGATCTGCTTGATTGCTGCTAGGCGTGGGATGATGCGGTACGAAAGATTCGGGCGATTAAAGCTCGCAAGAAATGTACGCGCATCCGGCATACTCAACATCTCAAGGATATCGGTGCGAACGCGCTCAGTTGCTGAGGCGGTCAGAGCTAAAATCGGAACCTTCGGGAGATACTCGCGGAGCGATTTCAGGGCCCGGTACTCAGGCCTAAAGTCATGCCCCCAGGAGGAGATACAGTGCGCCTCATCAACGGCAACAAATTCGAGCTGCAGTGAGGCGAGCGTTTGAAACATGCCCTCAAGCAGGAGCCGCTCCGGAGAGAGGTAGAGGATCTTAATTGCGCCGCGGTAGAGTTGGCGCCAGGTCTCCTTTGAGTCCTTCTCAGAGAGCGACGAATTTAGGTAGGCCGCGCTGACGCCGTTTTCAAGCAATCCATCAACCTGATCCTTCATAAGTGCTATTAGTGGAGAGATAACGATAGTCAGGCCGGGGCGTACCAGCGCTGGCAACTGATAGCAGAGGGACTTTCCACCCCCCGTTGGTAGGAGCGCTAAGGCATCGCGGCCCGCCAGGGTTTCCTCCATTATCTCGCGTTGCAGTGGGCGAAATTCGGAAAATCCGAAATGCTCCTTGAGCTTGGTTAGTAAGAGATCTGGGGTGGGTGGAGTCATGCAGAGTTAGTTTGGCTGAGGTAGCAGCAGGAGTCCAGAGGGCGTTACCAAGTAACGTTAACCTGCACTCCGATAGCGCCGCGCCCAGGGAACCACGCATCAACTCCCAGCTCGGCTGTGGGGCCGACCTTCTCAGTTTGTAGAGTTAGGGGGAGTGCCGGCGCGATCTCAGGTGACAAGGAGGGGACAGGCAAGAGAAGTTTACCCTCTAAAGAGGAGCGGGGCTCTATTGAAGGCTTAACTACGGCGCTATCAAATGGCACGGCAGCGGATAGATCGTTAGTCGGGAGGTTCACCGCAGCGGCATCCTGTACGAGCAGGGGTATTACAGATAGGAATAGTAAAGCTATGCGCATGAGAGCTACGGTCGGCCGTAGCGCCCAAAACATAATGATTCACGAGCCTTTAGAAGTGCGGCTCCATAAATATACGATGATCTTGTAGGGTGGTGGTGCTTAGCGTTACTGGTATTACGTAAGGATAATTAGCAGCCTTAATT
This sequence comes from Pseudomonadota bacterium, assembly GCA_026390555.1. NCBI lineage: Bacteria > Pseudomonadati > Pseudomonadota > Pseudomonadota bacterium. The sequence continues at coordinate 4,655 of JAPLFS010000024.1, read as the reverse complement.
ACTTGAAGGTCATTTTTATGGCATATTCTTAAAGTTTTAGATACCTGATATTGCTAACTATTTTATTAGCCGAAATTCGGGCATACCTGAACGCGTACGAAAGTGGAAACTTAGACTTCGCTCGCAGCCTTCAACTTTTCGGCATATCCAATCAAGTGGTCCAAGGACGACCGCCAGTCCCAATCATCTTCGAATCTTTCTGATAGCTCTTCAGCACGCTTTATTGTGTATTGAGCGAGGCGGACAGCACACTCTCGATAGTTGTTCTCGGCGAGAAACTGGATGGCGCTCTTGATTTCATCAAGAATTTGGCCGTGACCGCCTTCATTGTAGCGGATGAAATTCGGTAGAAAGAGTCCGAAATTGATAGCTGCTTTGCCCTTTTCGTAGTCGCCTGCTGAAGAACGTATCGCAACAGCGAGCGTTAGAACTCTTCTCAATATCTCGTCTCGCTGGGCGCGACCCTGAAGGATCTCGATCAAATGGGCCGAATCAAGGGAACGAAGATGATCTTGCAATTTATCAAATTCGATCGGCGACGAAGGGCCACTTCTACTTCTTATATAGCGCATCTTCTCGGAGGGCATTATGTACTCACATAATTATCAAGCTTATTTCTAAAGAGAGAGACACTCTCTTAGCTTCTGTAGTTGTTGCGAGTGCTTCTCCTTGTCCATGCGCCCGATATTTTGGACTTTCCATTGGATTCCAGGAAGTTTTTCAATTCCGGGAAGGTCCAAGAGGTTCCATTTTGGGGCTCCTTCTTTCACTGAAAGTAGAAACTGCCTTTCACTGTTTGAAAGGTCAGCGCGAAGTTTACGTACAGCCTCCTCTCGCGCTCGTTCTAGTTCTTCGTATGAAACGGAGGTACGACTCATACCAATAAATTCGCTTTCAAAGACAGCACGCATATCGAGATGGTGAGGATCTAATAGCTCGTGTATCGGCCTACTGTGGCTTGCGAGGTAGATGATGAACGCCTGCCGAACTTCTTGAGTTATTCCCTCGTTTTCAAGTAAGAGTTTGCTATCAAAAAGATCCCGGGGATGTTGTCGGTCTAATGCGGCGCAGAGCTTCCCGCCGAAGAGGTCGGCGAATGAGAGCATCTTGATCTGAACATCCGCTCTGAATTGTTCTTGCGCAGCGGAGCAAAGAATTCCCGTTTCACATGGAAATACCGAGCCGCGCAGTACATGATTCGGCTCGATCTTTATAGTCGCTTGTGGCGTGCTAACAACTAGACTTCCTACTGTGCCTTTTATCGGGCCGGGCACTTTCTGAATCCGGTTGCCGGTGATACTACTTTTGATTTTATCAGCGATTGCGGTAAGCCCGCTGCTGATACCTTTAATGGAAGCATCTCGTGACTCAAGCGGAATATAGGTGAGATCAATATCGACCGACAGTCTCGGCATATCTCGGACAAAAAGATTGATCGCCGTGCCGCCTTTTAGAGCGAACACCTCTTGCTCTCCGACGATAGGAAGGATTTGAAGAAGGAGCGCAACCTGGCGAAAATATCGTTCTTCGGTCATTGATTGTCCCCGCCGAACAGATCCGCTGGTATAGTGAGAAGGTACTTAGGATGCGTTTTCCCACCCTTAACTAGCGTGCGAGCCCCCGTTCCGAAATCAACCTTGTCGAGATTTAATCTCTTTACCCAAGGCAGCTTTAACTCCTCAGCGAACAACATAAACAACCGCTTCACCTTCACAGAGGTGCAGCTCTCAAGGAGGTGCTGCACCATTTGGGGACGAAGATTTGTGAGCCCACCCATAAGGAGTTTCACTTCCTCAAGACTTTGAGACTGAGGAGCGAGATAGAGTGTCTCAAATATGGCGCGTTCACGTGACGAGAGTTTGATCGAGAACGCGCCCGCATTTTGAGAGGTAAGGCCGATATCATCTGGAAAGAGATTGGTTGCGAACACCGTGACCGTTACTTTCCAATCGTGGCTCGTGAACCACCTTGGGAGACGAGTTCCTGGTGCAGCAAATAGTCTGACCGTTTCGGTCCCAAGATTTAGAAAGTGAGAAGAGCCTTGATAGTTAAGGGCACTCTTTCCGCCTAGGTGAACAGCGAGTTTTAGTTGTTCATGAAGTGCATATAGACCGCCCCTCCAGTCAACCTGATCTCCAGCGCGAGCCAAAGCGCCGCGCCCTACCGATACTAACCAACCGGACGTTCGGTACTGGTTCAGAAGGACATGGCTGTACCCACGCTCTTTCAGGCCAGCCGTTGTGAACACAGCTCCGCTAGGCCAAGAGGCTAGAAGTTTCTGTAATTTGCTTCCTGTTTGTATAGCCATACTTAACATTATAGCTTAATTTTACAATATCTCTCGTATTTTGATACACATTTGTTGTCTTAAGCTATACTAATTCATACTAAATTACATATAAGATTATTATAAAGCAGTAAAATCAGAGAGTTAAGGATAGGAAGATCAATTCACTTTCCGCAAGTAGCTGATCTGCGGTATCGACATTGCAACAGAGCCCCCTAGGTGTCCGAAAGTGGAGGTGCTTAGGGTACGGGTATTTACGTAAGGATAATTAGCAGCCTTAATTACTTGAGGGTCTTGATGATCTCGTTAGTAATGTCGGCAGAGGGGGCACCAAACAGGATCGGGCCACGGTATTTATCGCTCTTGTCTATAATTAGGTCGTAGCTGTTTGCCTTGGCATAGGTTTCGATCTTAGACATGACCTTATCGGTAATCTCTTTATTGACCTTAAGAAACCGCTTTTCAAGATCCGCCTTTGCATCGGCACGCATACGCTCGAAGTCACGGGCCTGAGAGCGGAAGCTATCGGCCTCCTTTGAGTCGGCGGGAACATTGGCTGTTTCAAGCTTTATCTTAAGAGCCTGGAGCTCCTTGCCCTTAGCTTCAATCTTGGTCTTAGCCTGCTCGGAGGCTACGTCGAGCTCCTTCTTCTTGTTAACAGCATCCGGAACCTCGTTGATAAGGCGAGCGACATCAACCGTTGCGATCTTAGTCTGCGCTTGACTATAGAGGGGGATACAGCATAGGGAAGCGATCAGGAGTGATGATATCTTCATACAGGCCACACTAAAAAATAAGACCCTCAAAGCATAGTAGGCTTTGGGCGAGTGTGCAATCACTAGGTGATCTGAACTCCTTTGCGACTAGGGGATGTTTGGGGTATCTTTCGCTCAAGAGGGGCTATCCAAGGAGGTCCCACACATATCTATTAAAGGCAGCAGGTTATGGGAACTCGAAAGGAACGCGACTCAATGGGTGAGATGGAGGTGCCGGAGGACGCTCTATGGGGCGCTTCTACGCAACGGGCCGTTCTTAATTTCCCGGTCTCGTCGTTGCGTCTATCTCAGGGTTTTATCTCAGCTATCGGTATTATCAAGGTGGCGGCGGCAGAGGCTAACATGGCGCTTGGATTGCTTGGTAGCGAGCGGGGTGAGGCCATCGTTAAAGCGGGCAAGGAGGTTATCGACGGCACCATTTATCGACACTTCGTTGTGGATGTTTTTCAAACCGGTTCCGGTACCTCAACCAACATGAACGCTAATGAGGTTATCACCAACCGCGCCCTTGAGATCCTCGGAAAGGGTAAGGGGGAGCGCGGCTTTATTCATGCAAATGATCATGTAAATAACTGCCAATCATCGAACGATGTATTTCCATCGGCGATTCATATCGCAGCGCATCAGGCCATTAAGGAGCGGCTTGTGCCGGCGCTCAAGGGGCTGCAATCCGTTTTTGAGGCAAAGGCGCGCGAGTTTTCTACGATCATTAAAACTGGACGCACGCATCTTCAGGACGCAACACCGATTACCCTTGGGCAGGAGTTTAGCGGCTATGCCTCCCAGATTAAACACGGCGTTGAGCGCGTTGAGCGCTCCGGCCAGCAGCTTTTAAGCCTAGCGCTTGGTGGAACAGCGGTCGGAACTGGACTGAATACGCACCCCGAGTTTGCGCGCATCGCGATCTCAAAGATTGCAGCGCTAACCGGCTCTGATTTTAGAGAGACCGATAATCATTTCGAGGCGCAAGCGACGCAGGACGCTGCTGTCGAGGTAAGTGGACAGCTCCGTACCGTTGCCGTGTCTCTAATGAAGATAGCCAACGACGTGCGCTGGCTCTCTTCAGGACCACGCTGCGCAGTAGGAGAGATCTATCTACCGGAGATCCAACCTGGTTCAAGCATTATGCCCGCCAAGGTTAATCCGGTCGTGTGCGAGTCGGTTATGATGGCGTGTGCGCATGTAATGGGGAACGATACTACGGTGGCTGTTTGTGGCCAGCACGGAAATTTCGAGTTAAACGTTATGATGCCGGCCCTTGCTTATAACTTACTTGAGTCGATTGAGCTGCTCGCAGGTGTAGCTGCTAACTTTAATAAGAACTGCGTCTCTGGAATTACTGCGAACGAGCAACGCTGCCGCGAGTTAGCAGAGAAGAGCTTGGCGATGGTTACCTCGCTGGCGCCTAAGATCGGTTACGATAAGGCCGCAGAGCTCGCCAAGCGAGCCATGAAAGAGGACAAGAGCGTGCGGCAGGTGGCGCTTGAGATGCAGCTTCTTCCGGAGGAGGAGTTAGCGCGCCTACTTGATCTTATGGCGATGACTAAGCCGGGGCTGTAGAGAGGCTAACCCACTGATCTAAGGTAGTTGAG
>JAPLFS010000023.1 GCA_026390555.1 Pseudomonadota bacterium | reverse complement strand
TCTTAGCGCAGGCTTTGGGGCCTCCGGTATTACAATTGAGGAGCTTGATTATAACCTCCGTCTAATCGAGGCGCAGGAGAGCTGGTTTATAGATACGCTTGCAGCCGAGTTGCAATGGGAGGAGCTTCCTCCGGGTTAGTAGTTAGTCGAGGTGTGGTTGATGGCCGGGCGCTTGGCCTCCTCGATAGCTTCGCTGAAATTTGAGACCCGGTCACCTTTACGCGAGGCGATCGACACGAACACAGGAGACGAGTCTGCAACAGCACGAATAAGGTAGCGATATACCGCTATTTAGTTGGAGTGGATTGGTGCCGTAGCGCAGGATAAAACCATCGGCCCCCTCGCTTGGAACCTCCCACGTTACCTCGATGCCCTCGCTTTTGGTTTGTAGAGTGGCTGTTGTGACACTACCTTCGATAACGATATCTGATTCCGCTATTTGGCTAGCGACCTCGCTGCGCTCTGGAGCTGTAGTTGGTGCCTGCACTTGCGGCGCGCACGAGGTGAGGGAGATAAGGAGGGTGAGGATGGAGACAAGTTGAATGTTTTTCATCGAAGCTACGCAGGGATTGATTGTATAGACACTAGCTAGTGTACGGCCTAGCGCGGTACTCCTCAAGGGCTTTATGAACACCCAACCAAGCCGCCCTTGGCGCTATCCCAGGAGCATGTTTTATCTCCATTAACGTGTCTAGCTGTTCCGGTAAAGCCTGCTGCCGAGGCTGTGATAGTTACAGAAACCCCCTTCGAGAGAAACGAGACTCCCGGCAAGCCATCAACTATACACTTAGCTCCATTCGCAATTGTTGAGCAGTGTGAGATCTCCCTGTAAGCCGCGTTCTTGACGAAGAAGATCTCTTGAGCCGAGGCTATGTTTTTGAGGTCCTTAAGGGCGGCTCCGTTATAGGCGCGCTCTCTGTAGCTTGAATATTGAGGAATGGCTATCAGAGCAAGGATGCCCATAATGGCTCCTACAACCAGCACCTCAATCAGAGTAAAACCCGCCTGGCTTCTCATGGCAAAACCCTAGTAACCGTAGTATTTTTATAAAACCTCTTCAGAATACTACGATGCAACTGGATAGCTCCTAGGCTGTGTTTTTATCCAGCGTTTATTTATCTATAGATTCAGCATGTTATGGCAACCTAGAGCTACTGAACAATACCGCCCATCTCAAAGATCGGAAGATAAACGGCGAGGACTAGAACCCCAACAACGATCCCGAGTAGTACGATAGCAATTGGCTCAATCATGCCCTTGGCCAACCTGACCCCATCTGCGACCTCTCTGTAATAGAGCTCGGAGAGGATCGTAAAAGTTTTATCGAGAGCGCCGCTCTGCTCTCCAACCGCCACCATAGTTGATACGGTGGCCGGGAATGTACTTGAACGGCTCAACTGTTCCGTAAGAGAGATCCCTTGAAACATCCCGGAAGCGATCTTGCATAGTTCGCGCTCGATGACTGGATTACCGGCAACGCGCCCAGCAAGTTCAAGCGCAGTAACAAGGGGCACCCCCGATGTAAGTAGTGTACTAAGGGTGCTTGTAACACGGGCCAAGGACCCCTTAAGGGCAAGCGTTCCAAAGATCGGTAGTTTTATAACGATTGATTGCAGGATCGCTTTTCCACTAGGTGTTGAGCGTAGATGTGAGACAAAGGCTACTGCGCAGATGCAGCATACAAGCACGAAATGCCAGTACGAGAGGATAAATTCTGAGAGTAAGAGGGCGCAGCGGGTAAGCCATGGAAGAGTTACTCCAAAGTCAGCGAATAGGTCCCTGAAGGACGGAATCACTAGGGTAAGCAGAAGAACCGCAACGATAGCCGCTACAGAGATTATAAAACAGGGATAGAGCGCAGCGTGCAAAAGCTCGCGGCGAATCTGCTGCTCGCGTTCAAGGTGCTGCGCAAGCTTTTCAAGTACTGAGTCAAGCGCCCCGCCCTCCTCGCCGGCTCTTATTAGATCTGCATAAGGTTCTCTGAAGATACTGGGATAGAGCGCGATCGCCTGAGAGAGGGAGAGCCCCTCTAGTAGAGAGTTTCTTATAGCCACGAGAACCGCCCGGAATCCTCTGTTTTGTGACTGTATTGCGAGACTCTCAAGGGCAGAGGCGATCGGAACTCCGGCATTAAGCAGCATCGCCAGGTTGCGTGTCATGGACGCTACAACGCTATAGGGAACCTTGTTGGAGTCAATATCGCCAGAAACTCTGCGTGCTCTAGGCATAACTTATTCCGATCAATGGCTCCAAATGGCTCCATACTTATCGGATGTTCTTCGTGATAGTTTCGTAGCTATTCACCCCTTTTGCAGTGGCGGAGCTTGAAATGCTACTTCTCGTCCAGCTCTACGTTGTAGCGATACGGAAGGCGTAGGGTAACGCACGAATCTTGAGAAAGCTCGCTAGAGAGCTCCTGTGGTTCCCAGGTGGAGAATAAATCATCATCACCTTCAAGGCACTTGAGTTGGAGTAAAGCTTGGGTTCGTAGAGATATATTGCGGAACGTTACGGTAATTGTTTGAGGTGTCTCTAGGTTGCGCCATACTAGGCCTGTGCCAAGAGCGTCGAGTAATTTTAACTTCTCTTTAAAAAGCCTAAGACAATCCTTCTCCGAGAGGTTTTGGCCATCTATATCAATCTCGGTTATAAATTGAGAGAGGGGGGTTGCGGCAAGCTCTCGCATCTCGGCCCCACGATCGAGACGGCACCACAAAGCTTTTTCCTTTTCTGTAGCATAGACGATCTTAATCTCAGTTGGATCGTAATGGGTGATGTAATCTTTCCAAAAGTCATTCGCCTGTTGCTCGGTGATTGAGATCCGATACGGAGTCCCTAATCGATATTCGACATCTATTGGCCGCGAGTGTTCGGATGGAAAGAGCTCTTTAGTAAGGTCGCAGGGACTAACCGAGCTAGGATCTAGTAAGTAGCGCTCCCAGATCGGAAATTCTTTATCCGATAACTCCTCAAGCAGTTCTGTAGGAAGAGCTGCGTCCTGCTGCTTCATACTATGCCAATTCCTAATCTTAGGGAGGAGGTGCAAAGATGGGCTCAAATTAGATTCTGCCAGTGTCTCTATCTGAGATAACCAGCTCCAGAACTGATCGCAATGACTCTCTGGGATCTTGCCCTCGAGGAAGTGCCCCATATACTCATCAAAGGCTGATGGAATAGGCCAATTTGCCCTGACTACCAAGGATCGCCAGGCGGATTCTATAATCGATGCACGAGCTAGTAGTTGAACCTCGCCCCACTCCTGGCACGCTGTGATGAGCGCATCTGGAATGGGGAGATCCATCAGGCGCCACGTTTTACTCAACTGCTCCTGCAGAACGTCTCCGAGGGTTCGATCCGATTTCTTAGTCCCGAGGAACACCCCAGGCACAACCTGTAGCTTGCTTTCCTGCAGACCGTATAATCTTCTGAGGAGGTGCTGAGCTGCAGAATGATGAGAGAGCTCAGTTTGAAATAATCCAGATTGGTCGGGAGTCATCTGCGAAATTGAACTTAAGATAATATCTCGAATCCGCTTTTCAACCGCAAGGGCCTGCTTACAATACCCCATGAATTGAGCACTTTCAGTACAGCAATCAGATTTGGGATCGCAATCGATAGGGAATTCAATTTTGAATGGCAGCCACCTAAAGGAAGGAATCTCAAACTTGCTGATGGCGCCGTGAGGCGAACGGCATCCCTGACTTCCAGGTAGGAAGAGTTGTTGCGCAGAGAAGGGCGGCAGCTCTTGGTTGGATTCGAGTATTCCACGTACGGGATTAACGTAAGGAGCCATATTATATGGATTACCCCCAATTATTAAACAACGGGAAGAGTATATGGATCTGATGGAGACTATGAAACATCGGTTTAACAGTTATTGTAAAAAACGGCGGCACGAGCATTCCCAAACGACGCGAATGCTACCGTTAGCTACTATTCACCCCTAAACTAAGCGTCTCCGATCAAGGAAGTGGCGCTGTTGTGGCTTAAACCTCCCTGGGTATAGAGTATCTCTAGGTCGCTAGTAAGGCGTATAATGGGGCTAAGGTGTCAAAAACACGTTTAAAAAAAAGAAGCCAGGGGGCTAAGGTGAGGAGCGCCGGGGCCTTGGTTATTGAGCCTGCGACAGAGAGCAGCATGCCCGCCAATATGGAACTTATCCAAGAGGAGGAGGGGGAGTTACTGGAGCCAAGTGAGGTGTTACCTGCACAACATGAGCTGGAATTGGCCGATCTTGCTAGCCACTCTGAGGGGTATGCGCGCTTGGAGGATGAGCATGAGGCCACCGATGCCGTTGTTCCATATAGCGCGCTCAATGCGTACCTGGCTGAGTTGCGACGATTCTCCCCCCTTTCGAGGGAGGATGAGCACGCAGCGGCGCTCGATTACTATGCGACGAAGAATAAAGATGCTGCGTATTCGCTCGTATCGGGCTCTCTATGGCTCGTTGTTAAGATTGCTCGGGAGTATGAGAGGGTTGCAAGGAACGTTCTCGATCTTATTCAGGAGGGAAACATCGGACTGCTTGAGGCCGTCCAGAATTTTGACCCTTATAGAGGTGTGAGGTTCCCGTCATACGCCGTCTGGTGGATCCGTGCCTATATTATCCGCTACATGATCGCTAATTGGCGTCTTGTAAAGATCGGCACCACGCAGGCGCAGCGCAAGCTCTTCTTTAATCTTAAAAAAGAGAGTGATCGACTTGAGCGCGAGGGGATCTATCCCTCAAGCAGATTGCTCGCCGAAAAGCTTAACGTGCGTGAGTCTGATGTAATCGAGATGTCGCAGCGTTTAGGTAGCCCAGATGCCAGTGTCGATGCGCCCCTGCATGAGGACTCCGACTCAACGCTGCTCTCAATTATTCCAAGCGGTGGGGAGTCGATTGAAGAGTCACTTTCAAAAAGACAGCTGCACGAGGCTCTTACAGGATCGATCCTTGAATTCGAAAAGGGTCTGACCGACAAAGAGCGAACCATCTTTCGTGGACGGGTCGTTAATGAGGAGATCTTGACCCTGCAGCAGCTCTCCGATCAGCTCGCACTGAGTAAGGAGCGGGTCAGACAGATTGAGAACAAGCTGCGCGATAAGTTAAAGCTCTTCGTCTCTAAACAGCTCGGTGCTGAGCTTAAGGAGTGGATTGAGGTAGATAAGGAGGGGGCAAAGTAGCAGTAAGGATAACTATTTACCCCTTTGCATGGTTATGCCGAAGTTGTTGGGGTAGACTGAGGTATCGCTTTGTTTGGTCCCTATAAGTAAGCATATGGGTCGGATATTTATTACACTAGTTTCACTCTTTGTTGTTGTTGGCGGCGTTCTGGTCTTTCAGGCGACGCGCGGTACCAGCTCGCTGGTTCTCTTGCCCTCGGAGTTGGTGGCAAAGGCTGCGGCTAACGACCTGCCACGGATTCGGATCGGTGGGCGCGTTGCTGATCCGATTAGTTACCAGACAGAACCCAAAATTGTACTTACCTTTAATATCACAGATCCCAAGGGTGGCGACGCTACGGTGCCGGTAGTATACGAGGGGCTTAAGCCTGATATGTTCGCTGCTGGCAGGGATGTTCTGATCGATGGCGACTTTGTTGGGGGCTCTGTACTGGCCGCCAAGCTTCAGACCCAGTGCCCCTCAAAGTATGAGCCCGTTGTGCCCGGGGCTATGCCAGAAAGTATAGATAAAGAGAAGCAGGTAGGGTGACCGTTATGAGGAGCAAGGGATGATAGAGTTCGGACATTTTGCGCTTTGTTTGGCCTGGCTTTTAGCTCTAATTGGGGTCGTTGCTGGGTGCTTAGTAGGGCGGCGCTCTCATGTGGCGCTCTCGCATGTTGAAGCGTTGCGGCGCGTTACGATAGCCGTTGCGATCTCTCTCGGTTGCGCACTCTTGGGGCTCGGATACGCCTTCCTTACGAACGACTATTCCATTCAGTACGTCTGGCAGTACTCCAATCGTGAGATGCCGTGGATCTATAAGATCACCGCGATCTGGGGCGGTATGGACGGCTCTATGTTGTTGTGGTGCTTCCTCGTTGCTGCATATTGCGCCTTTGTAGCGCGCGCCTCTGTTAAGTATCCACGCCCACTTTTGCCATTTCTCTACGCATTTCTTAATACCTCACCGCTATTCTTTATAACCGTGACCCTCTTCTTTACTAATCCGTTTCGCTATCTGCGCTCTGCACTCGTAATGCCCGATGGCAACGGACTCAATCCACTGCTTCAGAATGAGTACATGGCTATTCATCCCCCTACGCTCTATCTAGGATTTACCGGATTAGCGGTTCCCTACGCCTTCTGTATGGCTGCACTCGCCTCGGGGCACCTCTCGAATGATTGGATCCGACTCGTGCGTCGCTGGACCCTGATAGCGTGGACCTTCTTAACCGCTGGGGTCGTACTGGGTGGCCACTGGGCATATCTTGAACTCGGTTGGGGTGGCTTCTGGGCATGGGACCCGGTGGAGAACGCCTCCCTGTTACCCTGGCTGACAGCAACTGCGCTACTGCACTCCGTGATGGTTCAGGAGCGCAAGGGCATGCTCAAGATCTGGAATATATCGCTTGTCGTTTTGACGTATGCGCTGACCGTATTTGGAACGTTCCTAACACGCTCGGGAATTGTGCAAAGTGTACACGCCTTCGCCTCAACCGATATCGGTTGGGTCTTTCTAGCCTACCTATCGGGTATAATACTCTTGGCGGTGGTTCTTGTGATCTATCGTCGTAAAGAGCTGCGCCCGGACCGCGCCATTGAGAGCTTCTTCTCTCGTGAGGCGGTCTTTCTGCTCAATAATCTAGTGCTCCTTAGTATCTGCTTTGCGGTGCTATGGGGGGTGATGTTTCCAGTTTTTTCAGAGGCCTTTACTGGAGAGAAGCAGACGGTCGGGATTCCGTTCTTTAACGCAGTTAACGTGCCACTCTTTCTTTCCCTTGTGTTTTTAATGGGTATTGGGCCAACGATCGCCTGGAAGCGCTCCTCGCTTAGTCATCTTCTGCGCGCCTTTACCCTGCCGTTTCTGGGCGGCTTTCTAGTGGCGATCGCCCTTGTATGGGCTGGTATTACAGAGTTCTATCCGGTGCTCTCGTACTCGCTCTGTTTCTTCGTTCTTATGACGATATTAGGTGAGCTGCAGCGGGGCTTAAGCGCTCAGGCCGGAGTTACTCAATCCTCAACCTGGTCACCAAGCACAGCCGCTACACTTTTTCGTAGACAAAGAATTAAGTACGGCGCGCACATAATTCATTTCGGTGTGCTTGTAATGACGGTTGCTATCACAGCTTCAATGGCGCACAAGATTGAGAGGGAGTTTACCTTGGGGCCAGGTGAGCGCTTTACCGTTGGACGGTTCTCGCTAGAGCTGCGCAATGTTCGCGAAGAGGAGCACGCAAATTACGGGGCGGTGCAGGCGCAGGTAATACTCCGCTCACTTAAGGATGATTCTATACTTGAGACCCTCCGCCCTGAATTGCGCTTCTATCCCAAAAACAAGGAAACCACGACGGAGGTGGCTCTCCGTATGGGACAACGTGAGGATGTGTACCTCGTGCTGGCCGGTATCGATGAATCGGGAACGAGGGCCTCTTTAAAGCTCTTTATTAATCCCCTGCAGGTATGGCTTTGGTATGGGGCTATACTTATGATTATCGGCGGTATAGTTGTTGCTGTTCCTGTGCCGCGCCAAGTAATGGCCAAGCAGAGAGAGAAGGAGAGGGGACTACAATCAATATGAGTATCTGGATCCTTGCCTCACTGTTGCTTGTTGCCTCGCTAACGGCCTTTCTGATCGGACCGTTCTTTGAGCCAGCGCTTAACGGCGCGCTTGAATCGATTGAGCGTGATTCGTTTCGAGCCTTACTTGATTCAAAAGAGAGGGCGCTCAGGGCCCTTAAGGATCTTGAGCTCGATCATTCTATGGGGAAGGTTAGCGCCGAGGACTTTGAGCACTCTAAGTTGGCTTTGTCCCTTGAGGTGGTAAAGGTCCTGGATGATATTAAGCGCCATGGTGGAGAGTGAGCCCGTTATTCAGGTACGTAACGTCTCAAAGACGTTCGGTGCTGTGCGAGTTCTTAATCGTCTTAATCTCTCCTTTGTAGCGGGTGAGATAACGTTGCTTCTAGGAGCTAATGGAGCTGGAAAATCAACCCTGCTCCGCATCCTGGCGGGGCTAGCCAGAGCAGATAGCGGCTCCATCGATAGGACTACGGGACGCATAGGGTTTTTATCTCATCAGTCATTCCTCTATAGCCGCCTGACCGTAGCTGAGAATATAAAGCTCTTTTCAGAGGTAACGGAGCGTCAGCAGGTTGAGCCGATTCTCTCCCGCTGGGGGCTAAGCGCTAGTGCAGAGATCTTAGTTGGAGATCTGTCGAGGGGCACACAGGCAAGAGTTGGACTAGCGCGCGCATTTCTAGCCTCACCTGACGTGCTCTTATTGGATGAGCCCTCAAGTAACTTAGATGAGCGGGGAACCGAGCTGTTACTAACTGCTATGCGAGACGAGCGAGAGCGTGCAGGTAGCAAGCTTCTATCGATCGTTGCTACGCACGATCTCCATCGATTGCGGAGCATCGCCGACCGCATAGTTGTTTTGAGCGCGGGCGAGGTGCTTGCAGATACAGGATCAAAGGCTACGCCTGATGATATCGATCGCATCGTCGGCTTTTATCGGGAGGCTAATCGATGATCGAGTGGCTGAGGGTACTACTGGTCCTACTTCAAAAAGAGGCGCGCCTAGAGTTGCGTGGCAAAGAGATCCTCACCTTGCTGCTCTGTAACGCTATTCTTATGTCGGCTCTGGTAGGAGCTGGCATTAGCTCTGCGATGCTCGATCGATTGAATACGACCAGGGTCTTCCCAATGCTACTGTGGCTTATTTTTCTCCTTACCACGACGGCCTCTGTTGTCAGAGCTTATGAGCAGGAGCTTGAAAATCGTGGCTTTGAGGGGCTGCTTCTGGCCGGAGTAACGGGGAGCCAGATTTATGTGGCTAAGGTCATTAGCATGACCTTCCTGTTTTTTTGTAACATTATACTCCTCTCCGTTGTGCTGGCAGCCGCGCTCGATCAGCAGCTAAGTACTATATTGCTGCCGCTAGCGTTGTTAGGGCTCTGTTCTGCGAGTGCCCTAGCGGCGCTGATCGTAGTTCTTGCAGCGGTAGCTAGCACCTCGCGTATGCGTGGGGTTTTGCTGCCTATTATAGCGTTACCCCTTCTTTTTCCACTATTTTTTGCAGGTGTTGAGATGACAACTGAGCTAGTTGTTAGGGGCGCAATTGATCTCACTCTCCCCTGGCCATCCATACTGCTGTGCGCCAATGCGCTCTACTTTGCTCTAGGTATTAACCTTTTTGAGTATGCTATTCGGGACTAGGCGCGTGTGGTATAACCCCTATATGCTCAATACTTCGCGCATATTTACGATCTTCGGCCTGCTGACCCTACTATTAGTGGGGACCGCGCAGTACTTGATCTTTATGGTGGTGCCGAATGAGGTAGTGATGGGGGCCGTGCAGAGAGTTTTTTACTTCCATGTTCCGGCAGCTCTCTGCTGTTACGTTGCTTTTGGAGCGGTGTTCGTAGCAAGTATCATGTATCTCGCAACTAGAAACCGAGCTGCTGATCGAATCTCAACCGCATGCGGAGAGGTTGGGTTCGTATTATGCACCGTCACATTGATTACCGGAATGATCTGGGGGCATAGCGCTTGGAACACCTGGTTTCGTTGGGAGGAGCCGCGACTCGTTACCTTTCTAGTTCTCTGGCTTATATTTCTCTCCTTCACAGTTCTTCGTAACTTTGGTGATCCTAGCAAGAGCGCAGACCACGCCTCCGTGCTTGGAATTATGGGGGCAGCTTCTGTTCCCCTGGTTTATCTTTCAATTAAACTCCTTCCCCAGAGTGCACGACTGCACCCAGAAGTTATTGAGCAGGGCGGTCTTAGGGACCCCTCGTTTATCTGGACGTTCTGCATTTCCTGTATCGCGTTGTTATGCCTGACAGCGTTTCTAGCGTGGTTACGCTACCGGATTGAAACCGCACATGAAGAGCTTATAAAGAGATGAAGGAGAGAGCATGACACCTGATTCATATCCAGCTTTATTTTGGTCATACACTGCCGTATGGGTGCTACTCGCAGTTTATATGATCTGGCTCGGAGTACGTCTGGGACGTATAGAGCGGTCCCTTTCTGTAAAGGGAGGAGCTCGCAATGACAGCGGAAAAAAAATCAGTTGAGATTAAGGATGCAGCCTTTTTGTTTGGAGCCCCAAATCTTGAAGCGATCTGCAAGCATGCAATGCCTGAGGTAGCCGTTATTGGCCGCTCAAACGTTGGTAAATCAACCTTTATAAATAGACTTAGCTCCAGAAAATTGGCGCGGGTGAGTGGCAATCCAGGCTCAACCAGGGAGCTCAATTTTTACAAAATTGAGGGTGTGCTTAATGCGAACCCATTTGGTATAGCGCTCGTTGATATGCCAGGCTTTGGATTTGCAAAGCTATCAAAATCTCAGCGCGAAGAGATCTCGCGTCTCGCCGTGTCATTTTTGCGCGAGCGACGCTATCTGAAAGGGGTTGTGCTCTTAAATGACTGTCGCCGCTTACCCGAAGAGGACGAGCTCGCAATTCAGCACCTCTGTTTTGAGAGGGGCATTAGCTGCATCGTCGTAATTACTAAGATTGACGCCCTTAGAAGAAGCGAGCAACAGCGCTCCGTTTCTGATATAGCGAAGGCCTATCATATGGAGCGTAGCGAGGTGCTGGTAACAGGGGAGGGTGTCTCGCCGACAGCTATCTGGGAGCGAATTATTGCAATTGTTTAGGGGTACGGCGCCTATTGTTTGGATTTTCAGCCCCATTTCTGTAAGCTAATATTATGTTTACCGGTATAGTTCAAGGTATTGCAACCGTAACTGCGGTCACGCCTCGTGCGGATATCATAACCCTGCAGGTTGAGTTCTCGCAGGGGGCGACTGCTGGAGTTGTACAGGGAGCGAGCGTTTCATTGGACGGTTGTTGCTTGACCGTTACCGCGATACCTACAAGCTCAAGTCTTACCTTTGATCTCGTTCCAGAAACGATACAACGCAGCTCCTTTAAAGATGTTGCAAAGGGCTCGAAGATAAATTTTGAAAGATCCCTCCGTTTTGGAGATGAGGTTGGTGGGCATATCCTATCTGGGCACGTGGATACGGTTGCCGAGGTATGTAATGTGCAGCTATTTGATAATAGTCGCGTTGTCACCTTTCGTTGTTCGCCAGAGTGGACGAAGTATCTCTTTACCAAGGGCTATATAGCTTTAAACGGCGCTAGTTTGACCCTTACCCGCGTTGATAAGACAACAGGCGAGTTTGATATTTCGCTTATTCCAGAGACTTTGGCGAAGACTACGTTTGGAGCGATCGTAATAGGAGAGGTAGTTAACGTTGAGGTTGACCGAACAACCCAGGCGATAGTTGATACAGTAGAACGGATTATCGCAGAGAGGGGCTCAGCAGCTTAAAGATTCAGGAGCCTGAAATTACCGTTGTATGTAGGTTTCTGTTTGGTTAACTTAATCAGAGCGGTTCCCTGGTAGGATCGTAAATAGTAAAAATAGAAAGGTATATTATGACAGACAAGAAACTTTTTTCATCGTTATCTGGGCTTGTAATCGGTGTCGTTGCTGGTGCCGGTATCATAGCTGCGCCTACGGCTGCTTTTGCTGATCACCATAATGAGCACGATCATGATCAGGAGGAAGCAGGTGAGAAGTCCTGCTCGGGCGACAAGAAGTGCTCAGGCGAGAAGAAGGCCGATACTTCGGATGAGAAGGCGGATACCTCGGATAAGAAGGCTGACACCTCCGATAAAAAGTGCTCTGGCGAGAAGGGCTGCGCAGGTAAGATGTAAGGTCTTTTAAGCTTACAAGGGCTGTTCGGATGCCGTGCTTTGACCCTTCCTAGGTCAATTTATACGGTGTTCGAACGGCCTTTGCTATTTTGTATGGATCCGCGAGTGAAGAAGAACTTTAACCTGCCAATACTTGGTGCTGGAGCTGGACTACGCCACGAGCATTTCGATCAGATCCTTCAAACTACCCCAGAATTTAAGTGGTTTGAGGTCATCTCGGATGACTTTATGGATTTTGGTGGGTATTCGCGCGATCGTTTAATGCAGATTAGCGAGCGATACCAGCTTATCTCGCACGGAGTTTGTCTCGCAATCGGTTCAACCGATCCCCTTGATAGGGAGTATCTCAGAAGATTGAAAAAATTCTGTCTAGATATCGGCTCGCCCTGGACCTCAGACCACCTCTGTTTTACTAAGGTCGATCACACAAATATGCTCGACCTTATGCCGCTGCCATTTACAAAGGAAACGGTTGAGCACGTTGTCGAAAGGGTTAAGATCGTTCAGCAGGAGCTTGAGCTCCCATTTTTGTTAGAGAACGTGACTCGTTACGTTACTGTATCCGATCGAGAGATGTCTGAGGGTGAGTTTATATCTGAGATCGTAACACGGGCAGATTGCGGGCTCTTGCTTGATATTACCAATGTTTACCTAAACTCTCAGTTTCATGGCTACGATGCCCAGCACTTTATCTCCTCGCTACCACTGGAGCGAGTCGGACAGATTCATCTGGCCGGATGGGTACCCACTGAGGATGGCTCTATTATCGATAGCCACGATGGACCCGTGCAACCGGAGGTATGGGAGCTCTTTAAAAAGACTATAGAGTTAACCGGACCAACCTCCGTCCTTGTAGAGTGGGATAATCTACTCCCCTCCGTAGATAGGCTGCTGGCTGAAACCGTAATGGCCGATCAGGTAATAATGCAGCATGCCGGCTTCGGAGAGGGGCGTTAGGTATGGCGCTAGCTGCAATACTATCAGCATTTAGGCAACTTGTGCTCGATGGTATTGAGCTCCCCCCGACACAGGATGAGCGGGCAGCGCTTTACAGCAAAAAATTTCAGGGGCTTTCACCTGAAGAGATAGAAGATCTCTCTAAGATGGACCCTGCTAGGCTTAAGGTCTATACAAGCAGCGTGTTTATGGCCGAGGGTGGCATCCTCAGCAATACATTTCCCATAACGCTGGCTATTCTTAGGCGTAGTTGGCCAGGTTCAATGGGGCCCTTCTCACCAGAAGAGGTGGCGCAGCGCGTTCATCAGGTCTCCCCATGGCGGGGCATTCATAGCCAAAGCTTAGGACTCTCTCTGCGTGACTTTATCGAGCAACAGCTTGCGCCGCTCTGCAAGAGCGAGCCGGAGCTACTTGAGGTTGTCGGGTTTGAGCAGGCAGCGCTTGAGATTCGTAAGGCTCTAAATGAGTCGGTGGCGCCACAATCCACCGAGATCTTTAATCAGATATCAAACATGAAGGTGCAGGAGCTCCTCAGCTGTGTCGCATATGTCCCGACGCTGCTTCGTTGTTGCCTACTGCATTATGATATTCAGGCCCTGAGGCAACATTTTCTAAAAACTGGTGAGCTGAGCGCTATCGCTCTGCGCCGACATGCTCTGATTGGAGCACGTCCCTTTGATTACGGAGTACTCTGGAGCGAGGTGCCGGAGAGTGTGGCTAGCCTTATGATGGAGCACAGAGGGGAGATCTCAGAACGTCTAACGCTTGAGGAGCTTGCAGAGGGCTATTTGCAGGGGGCCTCCCATCAGAGCGAAGAGCAGGCCTTTAATTCATTTCTCTTATTTGTACAGGAGTTGGTAAAGATCGGGGCATTAACGATTATGTTGCCGAGTAACGAATCGAGTACTATGCCTGATCGAATATCGGTATAGGGTGGTGATTTGAGTCAACAGCAACCATCACAACCTCTGCTGTTGTTACGGCTGTGGTATGGAGTGAATCAACGCCACGCGTAGCCTCAACCTCAACCTTAATGGTGATAGAGGTTCTTCCTATAGCTAAGGTGCTACAATAAAAGCTAACCGAATCGCCGATAAATACAGGAGCTATAAACTCAACCTCTCGCATCACCTTAGTAACATACTTCTTAGGCGAGACCGAACGGGCATGCTGACCGGCGGCTAAGTCGAGGAGGCTTAAAATATGGCCTCCGAAGATGCTGCCGAGCGCATTAGTATCACGCGGCATCATGATCGAGCGGATTGCGGGGTTACGGGTGCCTTGGTCTGTCATATGGTCTCCGTTACCTCTAACTGAGAAATTGATTTTACGAAATAGGTTTCAAGAGGAGTCCACATATTTTCGTGGGATTGCTAACTCAGCAGGGGGCGATTTGCATAGGAAATCGGGGGTGATAACATTAACTATTCACAAAATCTGCCGTCTCCGATCGGGGGACGACAAGAAAGGGGGCGGTTACGTACAAAGACCGGCTCCTATAAGTATTAACGTATACTGCTGTAAAGCACTATGAATAGTGACAGTTTATAGTTCGAATCGGTCTTTTTAAAGCGTTAAGAGGCGAGCTAGTTCGCAATTTAAGGCAAGATTCTGTATAATTATAACACTATGTTTCCACAAAAAGGCGATAATAAACGACCGGATTCATCAATCAGCAAGCCTGCATCAGAGGCGGTGTCCCATATAGAAGAGATCGGTAGACTCCTTCAGACAGCATTGAAGGAGCTCCGGGGCTATAACAGTGGCAGAGCCCTAAACTGCATTATGCGAGCAGTTGAGATCTCTGATACTTCGGCGATATCGAGCAATGCGCTGCGTGCAGATGTACGGGAGCAGGCCGCCTACATGCTTAATGTTTATGGTGAGGTAGTAGATGCGGAGCGTTACTTAACAGAGACGATTCAGCTGCGTGCTACTAACCAATCTACTCCGATGGAGGAACTCCATAAGTTGCGGACTTTAAAAGCCGAGATACTAGGAAAGCTCGGGAGATTTGATGAAGCACGTTCTTTGTGGAGCTATGTTGGATATTGGGTAGAGAGACATGCACCCAACTCCCTTTTGGAGAAGCATGTGTTGATAGGGCAAGCTAATTTAGCTAGTAGGGAGGGCGATCTAGTAACGCACGGGCGCTTTATGGTGCAGCTCTTTAATACCATCTCAATAGTTCCTAAAGAGAGTAGATCTGAGCTTGTAGAGATGCTGGTTGAAGCCTCTGCAGATGAGGAAGCGGAGGGGAGATTTAAGATGGCCGGGCTTCTAGTGAGAGAGGCTTTGCTTACAGCTGAGACCAACGGAGAGCCACCTGAAACTACTACAATTATTAGGCTCAAGGTCGCTGCCATGGCACATAAGGCGGGCGATTTCGCTGAGGCCCGAGCTCTCCGTACTAAGTTACTGCGCGAAATTGTTGAGCAACAAGGAGACTCCTCTCCGCAGGCGGTAGAAATAAGGATCGCCCTAGCAGAGACCCTTGTTGAGCTCAATGAATTTGAAGCGGCTGAGAATATGCTTAGAGTGAGTCTCGATATCTGCCTGCAAGAGGGCTATGACAATGAGGCTATGCAGTCGGCCGATACATTAACGATGTTGTACGGTTCACGTAACCTGCATGCGGAAGCGAGAGAGGTTCTTGCCTCTATTGCAGATTTAGTTAGCAATATGCCAGCGCAGCATAGACTGCTTTTGCGAGCCGAGACCTCTGTCGCTGAGAAGGCCTTCGGCGGGGATCTGCAGGGAGCCTGTCAGGAGCTAGAAAAGTTGTTGTGCGAGGCGAGAGAGCTACAGGGTATTGAGCGAGCATGCGTCGAGGGATCGATTCTAGCTAGTTTGGTATGCGTCTATCTGCGAGCCGATACCAATACTGAACGAGCGAGGGAATATCTAAACCTAGCGTATGATACTATTTCCAACCTTCCTTCGAAGTTTGCGGAGGGGGTGCTCCTCAAGGTGAGAGATGTTGAGGCGCAGCTTGCAAACATGGAGCAAGACCCTGAGCGTGTCTGTAAAATAATCCAGAGTCAGATGGACTCGATGGAGAGAATGGATGGGCTGGCTAATTTCAACATTAAAAGCATTATGCTTGAGCGCCTTGGGAAAGCTCAGTACAACGCCGGCAAACTCGTTGAATCTCAACAGACTATGCGTGGGCTAAAGGTGTTACTCGAGAGTCGTAATGACCTTACCTCGATGCGTTATGCGCGAGCCCTTATCGCATTGGCACAACTGTTACCCGAAGGTGATAGTGAGATCGAGCCCCTAATTGAAAAAGCGTTGCCGATCTTACAGCGGCATAAGCAGGAGTTTCCTGGGTTTAATTAAAGGGCCCACCTAGCGCGGAGTTAAGGACGGGTAGTAGATCTCAGGCAAGCCTTCTTTCCATAATATGGGAGGAAAGATCCTGGCCGTTAAGAGCGACGTAGATGGTCTGATCGCTGCGTGATACGCTCATTTTATTTCTGCGCTCTAACGCTCTGACCAGTAAGCTGATAAAGCCCTCTTCGAATGAATATAGGGGAACTTCCGCACCTCTATAGATCTGTTTTTGCAGCAACTGCTGAAATACGTTATCAGCAGAGCGGTGGCAGTATACCGCCACACGCTTAGCTATTTTAGTCGCTTTATGAAGTCGCTCTGAGTCTGGTGCTCCGATCTCGATCCAGCTGTTATAAGTGCCGTCCAGCGCCTTGATTGAGAGCGTTGGTTCCTCTGGTGAGCCGACCCCGGGGGAGAAAGCTATACCCTCTTCGAATTCAAGGGCCCATGCCAGAACCCTTGTGAGCATAAATTCAGGGCTTTCCGAGGGGTGTAACGCTACCGGCAACTTAAGGCTCTGATATACCCCGCGGTCCATATCTGAGAGATCGATTGAAAAGTGATATATAGTTGACTTGGGTGCCACGAGTATCTTTTGGGTGGGTAGTAATTAGCTAAGATTGCATTGAATAGTGATTGCATATCATCGTTATAGCGGTATCGTGCTGTCACTATAGAATCTCTGGGAGGGCTATGAAAGGTATAACGAAGATCTCAGATCTCTCTGTAAAGGAGCTTAACTCTATTATTGAGATGGCGGATCGTTTTCGAGTCGGGCGTTCGCAGGGCATATCCGAGTCTCTCCCCTTGGCGGGGCGCTTTGTGGCGCTTGTGTTTGAGAAGCCCTCACTTCGAACTAAGGTAAGTTTTGAAGTTGCAACCGCTGCCTTGGGTGGCCATCCGATCTTTCTCTCTAGTGAGCAGATCTTTGCGAGTGGAGGAAATCAGGCCGGCCGAGAGTCTGTGCCTGATATCGGTCGCAATATTGAGAGGTTCTGTGATGTGATCATAGCCCGTGTTTTTCGACATGAGACCATCGCTCTTTTGAGCGCGGCGGTGAAGGTTCCGGTTATTAATGCCTTATGCGATCAGCACCATCCGTGTCAGGCCATTGCAGATGTTGTAACTATGGAGCAATTCTCTGCACGTAGAGGCAGTGGGCTGAAGGTTTCCTATATCGGGGACGGTAATAACGTTGCTACATCCCTGGTTCAGGCCTGTGTGATGCGTGGGCATAGTGTGGCGGTGGCGAGTCCGGCTGGCTACGAGGTACCGATTAGGGAGCAGGAGGCCACGCATTCATTACGTGTTAATAATGAGCAATCGATTGAGTTCGTAAGGGAGCCGAGCGCCGTAATTGAGGACGCCGATATCGTCTACACCGATACATTTATCTCGATGGGGCAGGAGGATCAGAGGGCTGCTCGTCTCGAAGCCTTTAAGGGCTATCAGGTTAATAGAGATCTGATGGTAAAGGCCCCTGTTCACGTGAAGTTTATGCATTGTTTGCCAGCTCATAGGGGAGAGGAGGTTACAGATGAGGTGATCGATTCAGCTCAATCGATCGTATTTGACCAAGCGGAGAGTCGACTCCATGTGGCCAAGGCGGTATTGGCCTGGAGCCTTGGCTCCTAGAAATCAAGAAGTGGGGCGCAAGATACTTTAAGTTACTTAAAGTAGCGAGCAAAGCTCGGCCGCGTAAATCTGACCCCCTTTTACACCTTGGGCCGTGTGCTCTATAGTAAAGCGAGAAGGGGACGTGTCAGTAAAGTAGGTAGATCTTTCGTTCGTACCTTCTATAGGCTATTGAAGATACTCCTAAAAGGCGTTGAGCCGTGGATAGCACCCAAGTGCAATTATGGTAACTGGTCACCGTAGTTCGAAGTTTCATAGGTAATTCGATTGGTCGTCCCCTGATCGGGGACGGCAGATTTTGTGACCAGTTAATGTTTTCACCCCCGATTTGCTCCGCAAATCGGCCCCTTAGGGGCTATTGAGTGTCATTACCGTATGCGAATATTTATGGAATATGCTGACTAGTTACCAATTATGTTAGTTTACCTGGCAAAAAAGATATTCGGCACTCGTAACGATCGTATCCTCAAGTCCCTTAAGCCGGTCGTCATGAAGATTAACGATCTCGAGCGCACGTTTGAGCCGATGAGCGATGAAGATCTCCGTGCTCAGACTACGCTCTTTAAGGAGCGGCTCGCCAACGGAGAGACGATCGATTCTCTTTTACCGGAAGCCTTTGCGGTTGTGCGTGAAGCCAGCCGTCGTGTGGTTGGCATGCGGCACTTCGATGTGCAGCTTATCGGTGGCGCAATTCTGCATAAAAATATGATCGCTGAGATGAGGACCGGAGAGGGCAAGACCCTCGTAGCGACGTTGCCCTCCTATCTTAATGCGCTAACTGGCAAGGGGGTGCACGTTGTAACCGTCAACGACTACCTCGCTAAACGTGATGCTGAGTGGATGGGTAGGATTCATACATTTTTGGGCCTCTCGGTTGGCTGTGTCTATCACGGCATGAACGAGGAGGAGAAGAAGCTGGCATACGATGCCGATATAACTTACGGACAGAATAACGAGTTCGGATTCGACTACCTGCGCGATAATATGAAGTTCTCGGCGAGCGAGATGATGCAGCGTGGGCACTACTTCGCAATAGTTGACGAAGTAGATTCAATCCTAATCGATGAGGCGCGTACTCCACTCATCATATCGGGGCCAGCTGAGGAGTCGACCGATAAATACCTGCAGATTAATAAGATCGTACCGCACCTGGTTAAAGGTAGCGATTTTGAGATGGATCTTAAGAGTAAACAGCCCAATATGACCGAGAGCGGAATCAAGAACGCTGAGCGATTACTCGGCGTTGATAATCTCTACGATCCATCGAACATAGAGGCTCTGCACCATCTGACCCAAGCGCTACGCGCGCACACATCATTTGAGCGCGATGTTGATTATGTGGTCCAGAATGGGCAGGTCATTATCGTTGATGAGTTTACCGGACGTCTGATGCCTGGGCGCCGCTGGTCAAACGGGCTACATCAAGCGATTGAGGCCAAGGAGGGTGTGCAGGTAGCGCGCGAAAACCAAACACTCGCTTCGATTACCTTTCAGAACTATTTCCGCATGTACGAGAAGCTCGGCGGTATGACCGGTACAGCAGACACGGAGGCAGCAGAGTTTAAGCAGATATATACCCTTGAGGTTGCGCTTATTCCGACCAACCGTAACATGCTTCGTCGCAACCACGTTGATCTGGTTTATAGGTCTCGTCGTGAAAAATACGACGCAGTTGTGCACGATATCGCCGAGATTCACGCTAAAGGTCAGCCGATCCTGGTTGGTACTATCAGTATAGATCAGAGTGAGCACCTCTCTAAAATGCTGACCGCTAATAACGTTCCGCACAACGTGCTAAACGCCAAGCAACATCAACGAGAGGCTGAGATTATTGCGCAAGCTGGCAGCTTTGGCGCGGTTACGATCTCAACCAATATGGCGGGACGCGGTACGGATATCTTGCTTGGAGGAAATCCTGAGTTCCTAGCAGCTTCTGAGGCTAAGACCCGCGATCCAAACGACGTGGCTTTTCAGCAGGCCTTGGTGCGTCATCAAGAGAGCTGCAAGCAGGAGCATCAACGAGTAGTTGAGGCGGGCGGCCTGTTTGTAATGGGCACGGAGCGACACGAATCAAGACGTATCGATAACCAGCTGCGGGGTCGTGCAGGCCGTCAAGGAGACCCGGGCGAATCTCGATTCTACATCTCACTTGAAGACGATCTGATGGTCCGCTTTCAGGGCGAACGGCTACAACAACTTATGTCTCGTATGGGTTGGGAGGAGGGCATGGCGCTCGATAACTCCCTGATGAGTCGCACCATAGAGGGCGCGCAAAAGCGTGTTGAGGCGATGCACTTTGAGAGCCGTAAGCACGTCACTGAATACGATGACGTTATGAATAAGCAGCGGCAGGTGATCTATAATCTGCGCGCGCGAATTCTTCGTAATGAGGGGGTGCGCGCAGAGATTATTGAGATCCTGGACGACCTGATAGAGGCCTCAGTTCAGAATATATGCGATCAACGCAGCAAGCCGATGGATTGGGACCTGGCCAAGCTAGCAGAGCACTTTAAGTTTATTACTGGGCGTGAGTTTGAGTTTCCAAGCGAGCTTAGCCTCGATCAGCAGTCGGTCTTTGACACTCTGCGCGAGCGAGCACGAGAGCTTTATGAAGGTCACGCGGCCGAGCAGAGCGCAAAACTTGTCGGACTGAGCGCCATCGGGGTTGCGCCACAGCTTAATCGGGGTGCAATTGAGCAGGGTACCTTAATAGGGTTTGAGTTTGTTGAGCAGGATACGATGCTTGAGGGGGTTGATTCTCACTGGAGGCAGCACCTGCAGGAGATGGACTATCTGAGAGAGGGTATCGGACTACGCGGCTATGCCCAGAAGAATCCGCTCCATGAGTATCAGAAGGAGGGCTTTGTGCTCTTTCAAGCGATGCTTGAGGAGATGAAGACCAACGCGGTGCGCCGTCTTATGTATCACGACGTTCCCGCGGTAGAGCAGGTCGTGGCACATATCGAAGAGGAGCGCCGCCGACACGCCGAGCGTGAGAAGCAGATGCAGCTTACGCACGGTACTGAGGTCGAGGAGGGGGAGGATACAGAGCAGCCTGAGCAGTCAGTAGGTGGGCAGCGATTGCCTGAGGATGAGCGTACTCGACTGGAGGCTCAGAGAAAGGCTCGCCGCAAAGCCTCACGGCGATGATTGAGCGCCCGTTCTCGCTCTATATTCATGTGCCGTTCTGCTCTAAGAAGTGCCCGTACTGCGATTTTAACACCTACGCTACGCCAGCTCTTCCGGAGCTTGAGTATGTCGATGCGCTATGTAGGGAGCTCTCGTCTTACAGGGCAGATGCGCGCTTTATTACCAGGCCGATACGTTCGATATTTTTTGGAGGAGGAACGCCCTCACTCCTTAGTCCGGAGGCTATAGGAAGGATTATCAGTTATGCAGGAGAGCTCTTCGCGCTCGATTGCGATGCTGAGGTCACATTAGAAGCGAATCCATCGCAACCTGAACGTGCACGTTATGAAGGCTACCGTTCGAATGGAGTAAATCGGATAAGTTTCGGCGTGCAGTCCTTTGACGCTGCGCGCCTTAAGTTGCTCGGTAGGGATCACTCCGCAGAGGATGCAAGCAACGCTGTAGGAATGGCGGTAGCTGCAGGGATTTCAAACGTAAGTATCGATATTATCTTCGGAGTTCCTGAGCAGAGCATCGATCAGCTCCGCTATGACCTTGCATGCGCAGTGGCGCTCCCCATCACGCACCTTTCAACTTATGCGCTCACGATTGAGCAGGGTACTCCATTTTTTCAGCGAGAGCGGCGTGGGCTACTACACATGCCACCTGAGGATGATGTAGTGGAGATGCTCCGTATTATTCCACACGATCTAGCCGCCGCCGGATTTAAGCGCTACGAGATCAGTAATTATACCAAACATAATTACGAGAGTGTTCATAATAGCGCCTACTGGGTTGGGCAGGACTATCTCGGCATCGGTGCCGGTGCACACAGCTATGTAGCGACCTATAACGGGGAGCAACGGGTCAGTGCCGATCGCTGGAGTACCTTCGCTTTGCCCGCAGAGTATATGAAGCGCGTTGCTGCGGGCTCGGCGCTCTCGTGGCGTGAGACCCTAGACAGTAAGGCCCTGAGCTTCGAGTTCTTTTATCTAGGGCTACGCCGGTCAGAGGGGGTCTCAAAGTTGGCCTTCGAGCGCTACTTCGGTGAGCCTTATGCAGTGCACTACGGCGAGCTTATAGAGCAGCTTCAAGAGGGCAGCTTCATTCAGGAAGAGGGGGATGCAATTAAGCTCACTGAGAAGGGAATCGCGCTCTCAGATTCTATCTTTGAGCGCTTCGTATAGGGCTAGAAATCTAATTTATAGATGTCTTCGATCTGACTACCAGGCTCAATAGTATAGAGGCTTTTAAATCTGAAATATTTCCCCCATAGCAGTTCAGAGTGTGCTACACTATCCAACATGAGATCGTTTTTTACTTCTATAACCTGTGTCGATGCGCCCAAAGCGATGCCCTTTTCAGGGGTTCGTAGGGTCGTGCCCGCAACTGTGATTAGTCACGGCTATGCGGGCCAGGCGACCTATGTGGGCGGTCTATCTAATACCGGAGATCTGGCTAATACCGGATATCGGGCCAAAACCGGAGATCGCACAGGCCACACTAACCCCTTCGCACAATTGAATACGAGTAGAAGTTTCCTATCCCCTGCGTCCAGCTAACTAGTTTCCCTATCCATACATACTTATATTCAGAGCGGTTTCTATCCGAAAGCGGGCCCTTTATTCCATAGGGCCGTATTCTTAGCGCTAATTATAAACCAACAACATTCAACTCGTTAACTGGGCGTAGGTGTTCAGTAACTAAGGAGGTTAAAATGTTTAAGTTGTGTGTTCTTTCTATGCGTTCTCGTGGGCGCTTGTGGTGGAATCTGCCGGTGTGCGTTGCTATTGCAACGCTCAGTGGTGTGATGGGGATCGTTATGCCGATGCTCATGCCGTACTGGGTTAAGTACGGGCTGACGCCCGGCATGATCTGGTTTCTGCAAGGGGCGTTCGCTGTCACTTTAGCGCTCTGCATTATCCCTACGGGATATCTGGCAGATGTTAAAAGCCGCAAGGCGTGTCTCATGATCGGTGTGGCGCTGTGTCTCGTAGGAGATCTGATCTATGCCTATGGAAGCTCCTTTGGGGAGTTTCTAACGGCGGAGATCCTGCTCGGTGTTGGTATGGCCTTTACGGCCGGTGCGGATGGAGCGCTGCTCTACGATACCCTCGTGGTTCGTAAAGAGAGCAAGAGCTTCGCGTGCTGGGCTGCATGGGGGGCTGCTGGCATGTTCGTTGTCAGCGCTCTTGCTAACTTGAGTAGCGGGTTCCTTGTCGAGATTAACGAGCGCTTGCCGTTCCTGGTTTCAGCGAGCTTTATGGTACTCCAGCTTTTGCTGGTCTTTACCCTAAAGGAGCCGCCGACAATCAAGGAGAAGCGTTTGGTGAGCGTCAGGCAACTAGCAGGGGTGTTTCGTTTCTGTATCCTAGAGAACTTTAAGTTACGATGGATTATCGTAGCGTGGAGCGTTCTAGGGGTAGGTTCGTGGCTTGTAGTTTGGTTCTATCCGATCTACTTCGCGGGCTCTGGATGGTCGGTTAAGGAGCAGGGTAGGATTTTTGCGTTCTATCAGCTCGTAGCCGCAGTTGCGTCGCTTGCGGCCAGGCGGTTCAAAAACACTCACTCGGTGCTATCTAGCATCTTTGTGGGGTTTGCGATCTGTCTGGTGCTTGGCCACATGTTGTTCGGTCTACTGCTTGTATCCTGGGGGTTTCTCTTTGGAGCGTTACACCAGGTATGTCGAGGAGCGGTGCCGGTTGTCTTTAGTAGTGCGTTGCACCACCAGACACCGTCACATATCCGAGCAACCGTATCGTCGATTCAGGGGGCGTTGGCAACAGCGCTCTATGGAGTCGTCAATCTGAGGCTCGGGTATGCTGCAGAGGCGTTCGGTTTTCAAGCGGTTCTGTTGTCGGTAGGCTTGGGAGTTGCGGGTATCTCCGTACTAGTCTGGGCATATCGACCAAGAGCCATGTAGAGAAGGTTATAGGTTGGTGTAGGAAGCAATTCTTACACCAACCTGGACCCTCCGCCCATCTATTAGGATCCTCAATTATGGCCCGATTATAGTTACGTGCTTAGCGACTAAATGAAGAGCCTGCGCCATGCTTAGCAGGGGATTTAAACGGCGCTACTGGGTCGATCTTTATGTTAGGGTTGTTTGGGGCTACGACCTTACCGCTAAGATCAAAGAGAACGCCTAGCATGGGCCTCTCGCGGAGCGTGATTGCTTGAGCCTCCTTCCAGAGCTCTAGATCTCGCATCCTAAAATTAAGCACGCTACCATTTTCTTTGACGCTCATCTCAAATGAGAGCAAACCTTGAGTTGTTCCGGAGGCTCCCAAGACCTCTTTAAAGGAGGTGCTAAGCTCGCCGTTGGAGGCAAGGTATACGACGTTATTCATGCCGAGACTGTGGGCGACGTTAAAGGCGTATTCGCGCTCACGAGCAAGGTCAGCAGAACGGGCCGCAGCCTGGCGCTCGGCCATGGATAATGAGGGTAATTGCCCTATAAGTGCCCCAGTGTTTGGTCTATGCGCAGCGCACCCCTCTCCAAGCATTAACGCAAGTGCCGCAACCGTAGGGTTAACGAGGCGCGAAAAAATATCACCCGCAGCAACTGGTTTAATATTAGGTGGAACTACCTCTGGCATAACAATATTCTCTAATCCGTGGAGGCCCTTTAATGCCTAATGTTACACTGTTTTATAATCTTATTCATATGTGCGAGTAAAGTGTGCCTTAAGAGGGGTAATTATATTGCTTATCTGAGTTGTTACAAGGGGTTAGCAAGAAACTGAACAGTTCGCTCCTCGGTCCAAGTTGTACGGAGATTAAGGGAGGAGATGAACCCAACATGGCCGCCGTGTTGCGGGGTCTCAAGATAGAGGGAGCGACTTGAACGGGCCTCTTCAGATGGGAAGCATTCAGGGGATAGAAATGGATCGTCCAGGGCGCTGACAGCCAGGGTGGGGATTGAGATGCCAGCAAGATAATGCTTTGAGCTGCAGCTATCCCAGTAGTGATCAACGGAGTCAAAGCCGTGCAGAGGAGCTGTAAAGCGAGCGTCGAACTCTCTAAAGGTACGCATCTCTGAAAGACCGCTAAGATTAAACAGCTCTGGAAATCGAGCGGCCTTCTCTATCATACGAGACCGGAGCGGCTTTAAGAGATAGCGCATGTAGAGGGCGTTAGAAGGTTTTGCCAATACATCGGCGGAGCCGCGCAGATCCATCGGTACAGAGATGGCCACAGCGGCCTTAATACGGGGAGAGATGCTACGGCGCTCCTCTCCCAGATACTTAAGAAGGATATTCCCCCCGACGCTAAAACCGATCAGAACTATAGGGCCAATATGTTTTGAGTGCGCATAAGCCAGGACGGCACGCAGGTCGTCGCTCTGACCACTATGATACCAAGTGGCGAGTCGGTTGCGCGCGCTGCCACATCCCCGCATATTCCAGGCCAGCACATCAAAGCCCGCTAACTGCAGGGCGTGCGCCATGCCCCGTACATAGCTACTTTTGGTTGAGCCCTCAAGTCCATGATTAATAACTGCGAGGGTAGTTTGATTAGAACGGAGCCAGTCGAGCTCAAGCATATCGCCATCTGCTAGCTCCAGTATCTCGCGAAAGAAGGGCTGCATTGCAGTACGACGTGCGATCGATGGTAGGACGGTCTGTAGCGTTGCGTTTCTAACGATAGCGCTAGGCTTAAATGTAGATTCAACAAGTGGCATAGGCGAAGTGTAACACAAGAGCTGAAGTTGCCACATTTAGAGGGGCGTGGGTGTTGCATAACTATTTACTGGGTCTACCCGGATAACATGGTTACCCAAATAATGGGGGTAGCGTGTGATAAGGACCTTACGGTACAGATACAGAATGAAGTTAATCGTCTAGTATAGCTTTCTATTGTGCAAAACCTTGGTTTGTTAGATCTCCTACTCTGGCTCCTTGTGCTTGAGGTGCTCAGCTTTGCTGTGTTGCCCTATATCGCCTGGATGGCCCCTAAGGCACCCGACCGTGGGTACGGCTTATCTAAGGTATGCGGGGTCTTCGTTTTTTCTGGGTTGTGTTGGCTTTTAACCCTGTGGGGACTTGCGGGCGAGGGCAACAGCATCATTATTCTGACCTTTGTTGTGCTTATATTCGCCGGCTATATCGGATATGCTCGTGGGCTACTCTCAATGCGCGAACTGCGCGAACTGCTGAGGCGTTTTGCCGTGCCTGTAGAGGGTGTTTTCCTGGGCCTGACTCTATTTTTCGCAATTGTTAGGTTTTTTAACCCGGAGATCTTCTGGGGCGAGAAGCCGATGGACTCAACGCTCCTTAACTTCTTCGTTAGGAACGATCACCTGCCGCCACAGGATCCGTGGGCAGCAGGGAGCTCGATGAGCTACTATTATCTAGGGATCTATTTTATCGCAGCACTCCTCAAGCTAACCGGAATATCGGTTGCAGTTGGATATAACCTCGCTATTTCAACCATAGCCGGCCTGATCGGATCGTCGCTATTTGGGCTGCTGCTCCTACTTACACGCGCAAAGTCATTTGCAGCCTACGGCGCAGCTTTTCTGGTTCTAGCGAGCGATCCTGAGGTGCTACGGCTCGTATTTGTCGACGGGAAGAAGATTAACTTCGATACCTTCTGGGCCTCAACGCGCGTTTTTACGGCACCCTGTTTTCTTGAATACACCTCCTGGTCGCTGCTATTTGCAGACCTGCATGCGCACGTTATAGCGATTCCATTTGCGGTAACTGTGCTTGGTTTAGCAGCACTTGTCTTTCTTGATGGGGCTAGCCGGTATTCGTTACACGGTGCCTTTTTGCGCGCCCTACTTGGCTGCATGGTAGGAGCCCTTTTCGGTATCAATACCTGGGATTTTATTACCTTTGGTGCGGTGGTCGGAATCCTAGTCGTAACGGCCCGTATTCCGCTTTTTTGGACGCCACCAAACCATACAGATGGAACCAAGAGCCTTGGAGAGATAGCGCTCGTAACGCTCTTTACCCGCGCGGGCGCCTTTCTCTGGGACGCGCTTATTATCGGCGTATGCGCATGGTTAGCTGTCTATCTATATAGGCTCGGCGCTAACTTCAGGCCAGCAGGGGGCTGGGGCTGGGTCTATCACCCTGAGTTTAACTCGTTCCTGAAGCTTCTGCGGGTGCTTGGTTACTGGATGGTTGGAACGCTGCTCTCGATCTCAGTTATCGCTTTATTACGCACACCTAAAGCGAAAAAGTTCTCTGTACCGAATTATCTACTTGCCGCACTCCTGTTCATGGTAACGGTGTTGCCGCTTCTGCTTAGTATCTCTAAAGGTATCGGACATCAACCGTGGGGCACAGTTCTATACTGCGCAATCGTTGTAGCTGGTGCTTATCTTGCACTATGGGCGCGTTACGACTCAGATGAGAAGAAGCTTGTCTGTATATTTGTTAGCTTCGCTGCATTTTTGATCGTTATGCTGGAGCTATTTTATCTCCTTGACCGCATGAACACCCTCTTTAAAGGGTATATGGCGGTCTGGATCTTGGCGGGTATTTCAACTCTAGTCTGTGCGTACTACGCCTTTCAAATGCTAGGGCTTTACGGTGGGCGAAGAGTTCGACGATGCGCCACCGCGGTACCTGCCATCTTCGCTACCTTAATCCTGCTAGGGACTGCCTTTAATATTTGGGCAACGGTAACGTTAGATCGAGCTCCTAAGCGTCACTATACTCTAGATGGCCTCGCCTATCTTCCGGATATGGACATATACCGCGATGATGCCCAAGCGATCGCATGGCTGAATAAAAATGTTAAGGGCATCGCAGTAATCGTAGAGGCGCAGGGTGATAGCTATCGTGAGTTCACCCGTATCGCCATGCATACAGGGCTTCCCACCGTGATGGGTTGGGAGCATCACGTTAGGCAACGTGGCCTATCAGACGTGGAGGTCCCCGTTAGAAAAAAGGCGATTCGTACAATTTATACCAGTGAAGATCTAGAGCTTACCAAGGGATACCTGGCGCAGTACGGCGTAGATTTTGTTGTGATAGGTGCGATTGAGAGAACAAGCTATCGCCCGCTCATTCTGTCCAAGTTTGATGAACATCCGGAGATCTTTACGAAGGTGGCATCGTTCGGCAAAACCGATATCTACCGCACCTACCTTTCCAAGTTTAACCCGTCGTATATGAGTGGATTTAATAGATGAACACCCTCCTGCTTGTCGCCCTGCTGGGCGTTATTGGTTGCTTCTTTGCCGCACCGATCTTTGAGTTTGTTTTTGCTACGTTACTTCTAGCACCGCTGTTAAAGTTCCTGCTGGCGCGTATCCTACTCTCGCTAGGTGTTGTAGTCGGCACAGGTTGGCCGCAAGCAGCGCTATATCTGGTTGCATTTGTATGGGTGTTCGCCCTAACCGGCTACATCTTTGGCAAGCGTCAGAGAAAGATCTTAAGGGCAGAGTTCTATCCCCTCTTAATGTTCGCCGTGGTGTTTATCTCGGCCTATTGGATGTGCCTAATGTGGCCAGATTTTATTTCGATGGGGGAGCGTCTACGCGATTACGCTCTACTGACATCGGCGATCGACTCGCCCGTTGTACCACGTGAGCCGTGGATGGAGGGCGCAACGCTCAATTACTACGTATTCTGGTACCGATTTGGAGCGATGCTTAGCGCACTGCTGTATATTCCTGCCTGGGATGCATACCATACGATATTAGCCTTCTCATTGGCTTTTTACAGCGCCGTTATCTTTCAGGTTGTGCGTGTTGTTATTGGTGGTTCAGGGTTGCTCGCAACTTTTGCGTCCGTCGTTTTGCCGTTTGGTTCAAATATCGCCGGTGTAATGGGATGGAAACGAGCCGAGAAGGGCGGCTTCGTTCCTGATGAGGGTTGGTGGGGACCTTCGCGCGTAATTCGTGGTGCGATTGATGAATTTCCGGCTTGGTCGTTCCTGCTTGGAGATGCGCACCCCCATTTTTTAAACCTGGCAGCGTTGCCGTTCTTTATATTGATACTCTACTACATAGTTACTAGCGCTAGCTCTGTTTCAAGCCGTGCCCTGCACGCCGTAACTTTCGTACTGGCAGCCGCGCTCTTCCTAGTCGGCAGTAACGCCTGGGAGGTTCCGATGTGGTTAGGTACCGCCATCATGTTCGGCCTAGTTGCTTGGATAGTACTCCATTCTGAGTGGTATAAAGATCTCTTTATGTCGGTGCGCGAATTAGCGGACTTCGAAATGGTTAGAGGGATTACGCTGCTATTCGTTGTTGTAGTGGGGGCCTTTATCGCCAATCTTTTGCGCACACCAGATCAGTGGGGGAAGAGCCTTACGGCGCTCCTTTTTTCGACTGCCTTTGCCGCAGCACTGTTTCCCTGGAAGGCCCGTTTCTTTGAGCGCAGCATCAAGGCCATTGGCCGCAGCTTTGATCTGATAGTAGTGGCATCATGGACCGTAATCTTTGCAGCACTTATACTATCAAGTAACCATATCTCCTCCGGTGAGGGCGGAAAGCTAGAGTTCGTACGAGAGCCCGTTTTTCTTACAACGATTGGAGAGCTCTTTACACACTGGGGGTTCCATCTATTTTTCCTCTCAGTTGCGACCATATTATTGTTCGAGCTATCGCTCTCTACCCTCTTTATATTTATTTTTATGGCGGTAACGTTGCTTTACGAAAAAGCAGCGCTCTTTATCTACGTTCTGATCGGATTGCAGCTCCTAAGGCTCTTTACTGAGAAGCGTAGGGAGCCTACCTGGCGCGTTATCTTTAGCGAGGGGCTTGTTATCTGTAGCCTAGGGCTGCTGCTCTTGCCTGAGATAGCCTTCCTTAACGACTCCTACGGAGGAGACAACGAGCGCATGAACACCATCTTTAAGGTCTATACAACGGCCTGGGGACTACTTGGACTCGCTGCCGTTGGATTGTCCCATAGAGTTTATGTGCAATACCGCGAGCGGCTTAACTATATCGCCCCTGGGTTGCCGGCTGCAATCGCCGGATTCTTGGGGGTTGTGGTGCTGATAGGATCGGCTCGTTTGTATACCCATACCCTGCCGATGAGGAAGATAGAGCAGAGGTCACCGCAACGGTGGAGCGAGGGGCTTGGAATTCCGGATAAGGAACATCCAGGGTCCGCTACGATTATTAGGGTACTGCGCGATAAGCCGCACGGCCGTGTGCTTGAGGCGCAGGGTAATCCCTATAGCTATACCAGCTTCGTATCAACCTTAGCGGGTCAGCCGTGCTATATCGGGTGGATAAATCACGTTGGCCTTCTTACCAAGAATCATGGGGAGACCGGGCGTCGTGGCAAGATTACCATCGAGATCTATAATGAAGCCGATTGCGCTGTACGCAAAGCGATCGCAGAGCGGGAGCAGATTCGCTACATCGTCGTTGGTACGCTTGAGAACAAAAGGTACTCGGGTGCTTCAAGTAAGGACTACTCCTGCTTTACGCAGGTTACGCACGATAGAGATTATACGCTTTATCAGGTTGGGTAGTAGGAGAAAACTGTTACTTGCTAGCGGCTTACAAAGTCCTTGGTACATAAGCCAAGAATACACGCTATTTATGGCACATGATCCACGACTTTTTATAGGAGTAGTAGATGGTTAGCATAGCGTGTAATAACAAATGGTTAGCTGATTTTAACGCAAGTAAAACCTAGTAAGTTGGTTTGTGAACACATCGGAACTTGGCTACTCCTGGTCGATCAACCTTGATTGCGATTGTCTAGAAAGTAACCCCGTCCCACGGCCAGTAAGTTAAGGGATATCTATCCGAGAAGTTTTGCGATATCAGAAGTGTCGTAAGGTGAGCTGATAGATTGTGTAAGTAGTGTTAAGAGAGCTGGGGAATACATTTTCAACGGAGTTGTGAAACGGTATCGGATCGAAGGATGATCTCTTTTATGAATAACGTCAAGCTTGCCATATTCGATTTTGACGGCACACTTGTGTCCTCCATCGACGGAATCGCAGTGTGTATGCAGTATGCGCTTAAGCGGTTCGGTTATGACACGCCTTCTCGTGACGAGCTCAGAGCAACCGTAGGAAAAACCCTCGAAGAATCCATCAGGATCTTAACAGCCTCCCGTTGTCCAGAGGCAGAGATTCCGATGGTAGTTCGTGCATACCGTGAAATGTACGTAGAAGTGTCATCGCAATATACAAATCTATTCGATGGTGCTGAAAGGGTTCTGACAACCTTTAAACGCAATGGGATAAAAAACGTTCTGGTCAGCAACAAAGGGAGTGTGGGCTTGTATCCATTGCTAGACAAGCTCCAAATTACTGGATGTTTCGATGTAGTGCTCGCGGCCGACCAAGTGTGTCACACGAAGCCATCAGCTGACTTGTATGAAACACACATTGCCAGTGCATTCCGTGAGATTCCGACTGACCAGACAATCGTTGTGGGCGACACAGCGACTGACATTCTTTTCGCGGATAATATTGGCGCTGTTAGCTGCTGGGCTTCTTATGGTTACGGTGATGCGGGTGAATGCATGAATTTGAATCCGAAGCACGTTATTGCCACTCTTGCGGATCTATTAACGATTGCGCGGCTTCCAGCACGGGAGCCCGGGCTAATGCCCTGATTGCGACGTGAACACACATTGGTAACACATATTGGTAAGCACACAGTGGTACGGGGTTACTTGCTAGTCCTGTTTTGCCTCTGTCTGTCCGAAAACGCTTTAGAGCTGATAATGCATGGTTTTCATCTGCCGAGGCGATCTTTTTCCAAGGCTTCTGATGCATACGGGTGAAAATGGGGAGAAAAACTCAGGCGGCAATTGTTTCATAAGAGAATTCAAGTTTCCCTTTCGCTTCTTTGGCATGTTCAATCGTCAAGCCAACAACTTTGCCATCTTTATCAAGCTCAAGCATGACATTATCATTAAGATCTTCTGTCTTTGCTGGCTCTCTATCACTTAATTCAATATAGAGGGTATCTGTGTCTTCAAAATATCTGACTTTCACTGAGTGTTACTCCTTATAGCTTCTATCAAAAAAAGCGTTATGCACGGTCTGGCCATCCTCAAGTATGATAACTCGGAGGTATTTGTCGCCAGCCTGAGCAACTTTCCCCCAGAGTCTAATTCTACCATCATCTTGCACTTTCTTTCTACTCGGATTTTTGAGAACCTCTTCAATCCATTCGTTAAGTATCAGTTCCCTATCTGGAAGTGTCCTACGGAACTCAAAATATTTGGTAGTTTTCATGTTTTATGATTATCGCCTTGTTTGAGGTATTGAGGAAAGAGGGTCATCTCTTACACACATTGGTACGGGGGCACTCCTGATCGAGCAACATGGATTGCCTAGAAAACAGCCCCGTATCTTGCGCGAGCGCTTAAACTGTAGTTCTTAAACGCTAGTCCTTAAACTTCGCCGTCTCCTTAGCAACCAGGAAGGTTGCGTAGGAGAAGCCAGAATCGCTCCACGGATAGTGATTGACTGAGTAACGCAGAAACTTCTTGAGGGTTACCTTCTTAAAGTCAGGTACCCACCAGCCACGCAGATTAATGCGACGGGAGTAGAAGCCAGCCGGGATATATCCGGCTTCAGGATTCTCCTTCCAGCTTAGGTAGATATAACTAAAATTCGGTATCTCTTCGGGCTTGATAGAGAACTTATACTCCTGGGGAATATTTCTAAAGTACCAGGTCAGGGGCCAGGTTGTTTCTCCCGTGGCATAAACCTTGGGCCGATATGCATTCCGCTCAAAGGTAGCTTCGTCGATAATCTGCTTGGCGGTCTCGGCCAACTCGTAGGTTGTATGAACCTGACTGAGGTACTCCGTCTCCTTGCCAGCGTAGACGTAGTTGGTTTGTACGGCAGCCCGTAGGGAGAATATAATGGCTATTATGGTCAACCACCGGCCAAGGTGTATATGACCAAGGAAGTTATCAAAGAGATCGGCCATCGCACAGGCAACTAAGAGAACCCCAAAGAGAATAAACACCCTATTTTCAAGGGAGAAGCGCTCCTCTTTTAAGCCCCACTGCTCAAGCACGAAGATAATACCAAGTATCATCGAAATTGTTCCGACCCATAAGAGCGCCTTTCTAACCGGGTAGGCTGCGTAGTTAATTGGATACTTTGTAAAGTAATCCTGAAAGAAGAGCGCCAGGTATGGCAGCCCAAAGACCAGGGGATACATCGAGAGCCAAGGCACCTTCTCGCCTAGATAGCTGTAAGAGAAAAATGTAGCGGTAAAGAAGTACCCCGCAGCAGCTAAGCCTCTTTCGCGGCGAAGCAGATGCTGAATCGTAACGAATGGAGCGTGAAAAAAGAGCAGAGAGAGGCCCACTATGTCGAGGTGATCCTTTAGTTTAAAGAACTGCCACAGTTTGTTTTCCTGGATTGTATTGGCATCGGTTACGAGACACGCTAGCACCGTCCCTGCAAAAACCAGTAGAGCGCAGAACTGAATCTCGGCACGGGCTCGTTTATAGAAGAGCGCTACATGGGTCAGGAACGCTACGAAGAATGGCAGCTCATACCAAGCCGTTACATAGAGGTGAAAGTTAAAGGGGCCCTTAATACGCTCCATCTTGTGATGCGCGCCCCAGTAGTCGATAGCAGCGCCACCGAGACCCTTGATAATTCCCTCTGGATAGCGAAATCCAGCGCCGTAGAACCAACAGTAGATAATGGCACACACTACGAACCCCAGCACGGTCTCCCAGATGTGAGCCGCAATATACCTTCCAGCACGGTGAGCTAGGGTGTCTTTCTCGCCCATAACTAGCCATTGAAAAAGGGCTTCAAAGATGAAGTATCCAACTAAGATGGCTAGCGATACAAAGACGTTCTCCTTGGTGCACCACTGAATCGTGATACCAAACATAACAAAGAAGGCTTTGAGAGGTTTAGGGGCGATCGTAAATCCGTACACCGTAAAGAGCATGCCAGAAACAACCCAGTAGTCCTCACGCAGGAATCTCGACCAATAAACTAAGGTTGGCGAGAGTGCGACGGCAGCTGTCAGGATTAAAACGGTAGAACGCTTGAAGTATGACCTGAATACGAAGGGCAAAAACATAAAGAGCGTCCCCATTATGCAAACGGGGGTGCGAGCCGCCCATAAGGAGTCTCCAAACATGGCGTAAATAAAGCGCATGCAGTTATAGAGCATCGGGCCGTGCAGCATCGGGTCGTACTTGTAGAAGTTACTATTCGGGAAATCGTAGAAGTAGCGACCGTACATGCCGTGTAGCGACTCATCGTGGTGGTATGGGCGCATATCAAGCAGGAGCCAGCGCAAAAGCAGTCCCAGCACCAGGATTAGTGAGAATAAGACCCACTCCCTGGCAAGAAAGAAGGATGTCCAGCCCTGAGACTCTGTGGTTATAGGAGCTGAATCTGCGGCGCCTGTTTGAGCGCTTGCTTGGTTTTTGGTTACTTTGTTATTCATAGGTAATGCCATCGTTCTCAGCGGTGTACGGCGCGGATCTTTCCGCTATATTTATGCTACGTTGCTTCTATTTTCGACTATGCAGTTATCTTCGGACTGCTCAACCTGACCGTTTGAAATTTCATTCAGGATCTGCTGAGCAACCCGGCGGCCATAACGCACCGCATAGTTGGTTCCTCTATCCTCAGGATAAATCTGAGCCATATTGCAGATCCACAAGGACTCCAATGGAGTCTTGAAGTCTGGAATCAGTTTCGAATATCCCTTAGTGATCACCGGCTGGCTATAGTGTGCCTTCCAAACGTGGTGTGAGAGTACCCAGGAGCGATCAAATTGCGGAAATATCTTCTGGATATATGGGATACAGTACTCGTACATCTCATCAGGGGTGAATGAAAATAACGCCTCACTCGTTGGCAGGTACTTTGAAAGATATACGATATGATCGCCGTTATAGTTCTCCTTCGGGTCGAGATTGGTGTGCTCGATAATCCCAACAAATGGGAATGAGGGATCGGCTACGTTAAGCCAATAGGTACTAGATAGAGAGCGATTAAGCCTTAATACTAGGCAACTATTCCCTAAAAACCTAATCTCCTCACAACGGGCGCGGTAATCAGCGGGCAGGGCGGGGGTCATCTGAAGAAACTGCGGTAGTGCTGTGGTAGAGAGCACTACATCCGCCATCTCGCGGCCTGCATCAGTTTCAACTCCGACAGCTACGCCGTTCTCTACGATCACGGAACGAACGCGGGTGTTAAGCTTAATAGTAACACCGCGCTCCTCAAGTGCTTTGCGAATGCCATCCGTTAAAGCTCCAAATCCTCCGCCGAAGTAGACCAGGCTCTCGCTTCCCTTCTTATTGCGGCTAGAACCACGCAGCTTGAGCTTGTTCCACATCCAGACCGCCGAGACGTTCGGCGCCTCAGCGCCGAACTTGCCCTGCATGAGGGGCTTCCAGATGGCGTTGTAAGCCCTCTTTCCGCCGATCTTTACAAGCCAGTCCTCGGCCGAGATATGCTCAAGCTTGCGCCAGTCGTTGATACGACGGGCTATTAGCGCCATAAAGCCGGTACGGATTCTGTCAATCAGGGGTAGTCCTGTGAACTTCAGCAGGTCAAGTGGACTAGCAAGTCGGAAGACCGAATTGGCGTAGTAGAGTCCGGTATTTGAGGACACATAGCGCTTTAGATGCGCCAGTCCAAGTTCGTCAATCAAATCTAGTATATCTACGTCGGATGTAAACCAGTGGTGGTAAAACTTCTCTGCCCGAATGCCCGGCATTAGCTCAAAGGTTCCTGCGAGTCCTCCAATATCGGAGTCCATCTCGTAAATAGTTACCTGGCAACCTGCGCGGCTTAGATCTAGTGCGGCTGAGAGAGCGCCGAAGCCGCCCCCGATAATCGCCACCTGTTTTGGAGTCATACGTTCTATCCTCATAGCTCTGTTTTTAGTAGTAAAAAAATTTAAAAATTATATCCATTTCTTTGTGGCGATAGCCTAAGAGGCTCTCTGTTGTAGCGCCGCTGTGTCGTTTGCTGTGTTGTTCGCAAGTGGCTCGCCCTGGATCTGATCGATTAGGTAAAGCGGTCTCTTCTGTCCCTGCTCGAAGATCCTGCCGACGTACTCTCCGAGGATTCCTAGTACCGTAAGTTGCACACCACCAAGGAGCAGTATTGAGGCCATGATAGAGGTATAGCCAGGGAAGTTTATCCCGC
Organism: Pseudomonadota bacterium; assembly: GCA_026390555.1. Lineage (NCBI taxonomy): Bacteria > Pseudomonadati > Pseudomonadota > Pseudomonadota bacterium. Next base: position 4,238 of record JAPLFS010000023.1, on the reverse strand, counting down.
GCGCCTTAAGGATAAGGATCACGAATATATAGAGGAACGCCAGTGCTGAGGTGGCAACCCCCAGGTAGGAGGCGATGCGCAGAGGCGCAAAGGTAAATGAGGTGATCGCATCGATCGCCAGAAACAACGATTTCCTGAAGGGATACTTGGTGACTCCCGCAAAACGCTCAGGACGATCGTACATGAGCGCCTTCTGGTGGTGGCCAATCCACGATACCATGCCGCGCACAAAACGGTGGCGCTCACGCATCGACTGCAGCGCATTAACAGCGCGACGATCCATTAAGCGAAAATCTCCTGTATCACGAGGCACTTTAAGTCCGGCAACCTGTTCAAAGATGCGGTAAAAAGCAAAAGCAAAAAGCTTCTTAGAAAGGGGCTCCCCCATGCGTTGACGGCGTTGTCCGTACACGACGTCGTAGCCGTCTTGCCAATCTTTGATCATTAATGGAATCAGCTCAGGCGGATCCTGAAGATCGGCATCAAGGATAATAACTACCTCGCCCTGCGTTTGATCTAACCCACAGGTAATAGCGGTTTGGTGACCAAAGTTTCGAGCCAGGCGGATCGCTTTGATAAAGCACGACTCCTGCGCATAGGAGCCGATCATTTGCCATGTGGAGTCTTTGCTGCCGTCATCAATTAGCAGAACCTCGATCGGAAAGGTATAACCGGAGACCAGCTCCTTAAGTCTGCGGTACAGCTCCGGCAGGACCTCCTCCTCGTTATAACAGGGGATAACTAGGGACATGCTTTTCGGGTCGCGGTTACGCGGAGTTCGAGCTGAACAGGGGGACGCATTTATAGTCACGGCAAATCCTCACACAGAAGCTTCATGTAGTCCTTTGATATCACGGCCATTATGAGGGCCGCAATTAAGTGATGCGTTCTTTGACACTACGGATGCAGAGCTGGATCTTTAGTGTCAAATAGTTGATTCTATGCACTGTAACTATCGGAGAATAGGAATGGAATCTAATATAACAGTGTGTCGGCAGTGTGGGGTAAATGTCACAGCTATAATGCGGTTCTGTCCCTCCTGCGGCAGTAGCCTGACAAAGCGACCGCGCGGCTATTGGATAGCGCTAGGTGGAGTTGTAGCTGTGCTATTATCTGTTGGCATAGCCTTGCAGATCACTAGGCAGCCACCCCGTGCGGCGGCTACAACGCAGGTTACAGCGCATGCGCAGACCCAGAGTCAGCAATATACCGACGATCCGCAGATAGCTAAGATGCGCAGCGAGATCGAGGCAACGCCTGATGATCTGGCAAAGCTTAGAGTATTTGCTGGAATGCTTGGAGATAAGCTCCGCGCAGATCCTGGCGCTTCAAGCCCGCTGGTTTTTGAGGCGATCGATGTGCTCGGGAAGATTCTAAAGCTTGCGCCGAACGATCCAGGCGCTCTTGTAATGATGGCCGATGTCTCCTTTGATCAGAGAGCTTTTACAAAGTCACTCGATTTTTATGAGCGCTACCTGAAATTAGAGCCCCAGGATCTCGGAGCACGTGCCCGTTACGCCAGTACCCTGACCTTTCTTGGGCGTTTTGATGATTCTATTACGGAGCTGAACTCGGTTCTTAAGAGCGATCCGAACAACTTTCCAGCCATGGCGTATCTCGCCATAACGTATGCCCAGAGTGGGGATACGCCGAAAGCTAAGGAGCTAGGGGTTGGCGCTCTAAAGCTTGCGCCCTCCGATGATGCGCGTGCGCGCTTCTCGGCCTTCGTTAGCTCGCTTGATGGGGCGGCTGACCAACCGGTAGCATCTGCTGTGCGCGGAACTAAGGTGCAACAGGGGCAGGGGGCGGTGCCGCAACCAGTTAAGGTTGGCATAGATGGCTTTATCGCTATCGTACGAGCTAATCCGATAGCTGGACCTAAGTTTGTGCAGCATGAGGCTAGTACGGGCGGATCTTTAAGACTTATCTTTAGAGACTTTCCGATGCAGCAGATGCCACCCTTTGCGAAGGAGAAGTTCTTCTCTGGGTTGCGTAAAGCGGCGACCGAAGCGCGCCTTGAGGGAATTAAAACGATAATCTTTGTTGATGCGCAGAGCGGAAGTGAGATGGAATCCCTCGCGCTCTAGATATGCCGTTTTGTACAGTAGAACACCGCTTAGTATGCTATACATCTAGAAATTTAGCCCTTGATGATGCTAAATAAGGTTAGCTATTAGAGTGTCTAGTATTAAACGAGGTTGCATGGATATCAGCTTGAGAAACTTCCTTGAAATTTCCTACGACGAATTAGAGCAGCTTAACCTCGAGGCCAAGGAGAAGGTGGAACACCGCACCTGTGAGAATGAGCTGCGGGAGTACTATCTCAAGTATCTGCAGGAAGAGAAGCGCATTAAGGCGGTCACGGTCTGTTTTACAGACATTGAGGGCCGCTTACACATGCTCGACTACGACAAGAAATATCTCGTTAAGTCGTACGATAATCTTACCTTCGACGGCTCCTCTGTGCGTGGATTCTCGGTTGTAAAGGAGTCCGACCTTAGACTTGAGATCGATTGGGGATCGTTTCGCTGGCTGCCGAGTGATGTCTTCGGGCCAGGCAAGGTGATGGTATTCAGCTTAATTAAGGATCGTGATGGACGTGGCTACATGTCCGATATGCGTAGCCGCCTAAAAGCCTTCAGTGATGATCTTTATACCGGGCAGGGAATTACGGCGAACATAGCTGTAGAGTGCGAAGGGTTTCTCTTTGATGGGCGCGATGCTGAGCAAAGTTTTAGCGACCTCGCAGGTTTTAAGCTTGTCTCTGGTAGTGGGTACTATAGCTCCCTTCCAAAAGATCCCCTTAAGATATTTATCGACTCGCTGGCGGAGGCGCAACGCGCCATGGCGTTCGAAAACGAGAAGGATCATCCTGAGGTTGCGCCTTCACAGTTTGAGCTTAACTATACCTACTGCGATGCGCTGCTTGCAGCCGATCAGGTGCAGCTCTATAAATTGACCGCGCGTCAGATCGCCGCTAATTCTGGACTAACCGCCTGTTTCCTACCGAAGCCGATCGCAGGCATCAATGGTAGCGGGATGCATACCAATCTATCGCTTTCGCAGAAGGGGAAAAACATCTTCTACGATCCGGCAGGTGAGGATGGACTCGCTGCGCCAGCGTGGGACTTTATTGATCGATTGCTCAACAACGCAAACGATATCTGCTTGATCATAAATTCAAGCGTTAATGCATATCGCAGACTCGATCCGAACTTTGAGGCGCCAAATCAGATCCGCTCCTCGCCGGTTGATCGCACCTCGATGGTTCGTATCCCACTAGGCAACGCTAAGTCGGCTCGCATCGAGGTTCGTACGGTCGCTCCGGATGCCAATCCATACCTGACCTTTCTTTCTATCCTGCACACTGGACTACGGGGACCAAAGAACGATCAACAGGTAACAGAGAACCGTCGTTCACGCACCCGCCTTCTGCCAGGAAACATCTACGATGCTATTCGACTCTGTAAGGCGAGCGATTATGTAACTGAGATGCTTGGCGAGATTCCGAAGGAGAAGTTCGTTGAGCGTAAGGTCGCCTCTGCCGATCGTTGTCCAAAGGAATTGGGCGCGCGGGTTAAGACCAGCGAGGTGATTTATCACCACGAGGTTTCAAACCAGCATATCTGGAACAACTTCTAGGACGAACTAAATAGACGCAGCTTAATTTGCAAAAGATGCCAGTGCCCCCTTCAAAACCCTCGGGTAGGACTATCCTGTGGGTCAATACGACCTACTTTGCCGAGGGCTTGCCGTACATGGTGGTACGGATACTTTCCAGCGTGTTTTTCACACAGCTCGGGGTTAAGGAGCGGTATCTTGGATACCTTAATTACCTCGGAATTCCGTGGAACCTAAAGTTCCTCTGGGCTCCGATTCTAGATGGTTGGGGCACGAAGCGAGCATGGCAGATTACTCTGCAGGCTCTGATCGGTGTTCTGACCTGTGTTATCGGGGGGCTCTCATTTATTGCGGCAACGGCCCCAGATCCTGAGCTCTATCTACATGCGATAGCCGCTATATTTATCGTGATGGCGTTTCTCTCGGCGACTAACGATGTTGCTATTGATGGGTACTACCTTGAGGCGCTTCCTAAGAGGGACGAGCAGGCGCTTCTATCCGGTTACCGAGTGCTAGCATATAGGCTTGCGATGGTGTTCTGCAGAAGCGGTATCGTTGGCTTGGTTAACTGGGTATCCGGTCGGTACATGCACGGCTCTCCGTACTATTCCTGGATG
>JAPLFS010000022.1 GCA_026390555.1 Pseudomonadota bacterium | reverse complement strand
GGCGAGGCGCAACTGGTTGACAATATCGCTGTTTCCGTTCAGGAGGAGGCGAATAACACTAATAACCTATTCAGTAATTCAACCGACTTTTGATAGACTTCGAGCTTTTCATGACAAAACATATCTTCTATTAATCGGTTCTTTTCGAAATAAGTTTCCGGTATCGGAGCGGGAGCGGGGGCAGGTAACGGGAAGCGGTTCACGTTCCAGCGCAGGGATTCAGCATCCATTATCTTACATTCTTCGACCAGCTTTTCTTCCAACTGCCGCGCATAGTTATGCCCTCATCCAGTAGCTTCCCACCCACACTTATTGGTGAGGAACCGATAAAACATCGTGAATTTAGTACTATATCAACACCGGCTTATTTAGCTTTCTTCTAATAACTGCGATCTGTCCGGCGTGCATCATCTCATGGCTACCGATTGCTACAAATACCGACAATACGGACGACGCATAGCTGCGCATAAAGTACGGTGCTGGCTGCTCCAGATCGTGCTCTGAGAGATCTGCCAAAAGAGCTAGTGTTAAGCTGCGCTGCTCACTCATTAGCTCCTCATACTCGACCTTAGAGCAGCATGACTCCATCTTAAGATCTCCATTATCCTCGCCGTGCATCTCCTCAAAGCCTTTGGGAAGCGCTAGGCCAGACCCCGCTTGCACACCCTCCATCATCTCGCGTTCAGAGATTATCAGATGCCCTATCTGCCACGCTGCATGATGCGCCCCCTCAATCGGTCGAACCATCAGATCTTTGTTCGATAGATCGCTCAGATAGGTCGAGATAACCCTGCGCGAGGTGCCAAGAAGATCTATTAGCGCATCATGAACTCTCATAACAATTCACCCCTGATAGTTAGCCCCGCCTTAACAAGCCGCTCAACAGCTCCTCATACATCGACACAACTGCATCCCACGAGAATTGTGAAAGGGCGCGTTGCTTGGCCAGTGCGCCGAGTCGCTCTACCTGCTCCGTATCAAGCAACAGTTCGGCTAGGATACCTGATAACTGCTGAAAGTTGTTCTTAGCAAAGCTGCGCGCCGTATCTCCAACAACCTCCAGGTTTTCAGGGGTGCCGTTAGCGATAACGCAGTTGCCGTACGACATAGACTCTATCAGGGCCGGATGGGTGCCCCCCACCTCGGTCGCCTGAATATAGAGGTAGCAGTGACCCTGTAGCTCCTCGTAGGACTCTCCGAACTGAAATCCTGTAAAGATAACCTTATCACACGCCGTTGCCTTAAGGTGTTCCTTATATTCAACGGCATAGGGCGCATCCCCAACGATAACTAGTGGCATAATAGTGGGGTCATTAGCTGCGAGGGCATTATAAGCTTCGATAACGCCGAGCGCATTATTTTCAGGCTCAAGGCGGCTTACATAAAGCAGGTACCGTTTCGGTTCCAAGCCAAAACGCTGCAACGTTGCTCCAGGGGGGCGCTGCTGCGGATGTACCCCATAGGGAATAACTACACTCTCGCAGCCATATGTCGCTCGGTAGTACTCGGCGATAACCTTAGCGTCTGAAATTACCCGCGAGGCGAGCAGCATCGAGCAACGCTCACCGAGCAGGTACCATAACTTACCGAGCGAGTTCCACTTCGCACGGTTCCTCTCAATTCCATCGACGTTAATTACGATAGGTATCCCCTTTAAGCGCAGGATCGGCGCAAGGGGGCTATTAGCGGCGTTGCACAGTATAACGGCCTCACTACTGCGAAAGAGGAGATCTATAAACGAGGTCAGCGCATGTAGCGGGGTCTCAAGGTATTTATGAAAGATAGTGGGTGTAACGCGCCGCACCACCCCCTGATAGCTCTCCCGTGCTCCATAGCGATCAAAGAACGAGCACCTGCCGTATACGACTACCTGATGGCCCCGTTGCACTAGCCGGGTAGAGAGCTGCTCTGCAAAGGTTTCAAATCCGCCGTAGCGCGCAGGGATACCGCGTGTGCCCATTAATGCGATCCGCATAGGTCTGACGGTAGCTGCTCTATCAACCATAGCCCTACGCAAATCTAAAGGTCACACTATTTTTAGAATCAAGCAGCTCTACCCCACGCAGCGCCATCTCGTCACGGATCTGATCGGAACGGAGAAAGTTCTTAGCAGCACGCGCCTCGCTACGTTCAGCGATACAGGCATGAATCTCGTCGATCGTTAGGGGTTTTGCATTAAGCACCTGCGCTATTAGATTAAGACCCTGCGTCTCAACAACCTCTAACGGATCAAAGAAGAGTCCGAGTATCTCTCCTAGCTCTCTAAGTAACCTAGCTTTATTAGTGATCTCTGCAGTTGGCTCCTTTGCAACCTCAAGCTTTCGTAACACTAGGGCACGAAATTGCTCAAGCGCTACGAGCGCCTCTGGTGAATTAAAGTCGTTGTTCATCGCCGTTTCAAAGGCTTCGATCACGGCACTACTCTCTGCATCCGTGTTATCAGAGCTCGCCTGCTCTATCTCAGGAATTCTGGCAAAGAGACGATGAAACTCAAGTAACGAGTTAAGATTATCTCTAAACAACTTATCATTTAAATCTATCGCTGAGCGATAGTGGTGACGCGCAACAACGAAGCGCAGCGGCGCCGCCCCATATCGTTCAATGCCATCAACGAGGCGCGCGGAGTTGTTAAGCGACTTAGACATCTTCTGTCCATCGATATTGAGCAACCCATTGTGCATCCAGAACGTAGCAAAACCGCAACCTGAATAAGCCTCGGACTGTGCGATCTCATTCTCATGGTGTGGAAACTTAATATCGAGCCCCCCACCGTGAATATCGATGCGGTCACCAAGGACCTCATGGATCATAGCCGAGCACTCTATATGCCAGCCGGGGCGCCCGGTGCCCCACGGGGACGGTTGTGAAAGTGCGCTACTTTCATCACGCTTCCACAACGCAAAATCGACAGGTGAGCGCTTCTGGGTATCGAGCTCCTTGCGCACGCTCTCAAAGAGCATCGCAGTATTCTGATTCGATAACTTGCCGTAGTCAGCCTTCTTTGAAACATCGAAGTAAACACCACCATCCGGCGTAACGTAGGCAAATTCCTTCGCTATAAGTTGCTCGATAAAACGGATAATCTCTGGCACAAACTCAGTCACGCGGGTTATCCGTTCAACCGGAAGAGCGTGCAGGCGTGTCAGGCATTCGTAGAATTCATCGGTCAAGGCGCGGGTCATCTTCATCGGGTCCTGCCCGGTCTTAAGGGCCTTGTCGATAATCTTATCATCTATGTCGGTAACGTTCTGAACGTAGTTCACGTTTAATCGGCGATAGGCTAGGTAGCGGCGCACAATATCAAAGCGCATGCCAAGCAGGCCGTGTCCGAGATGGCTGTGATCCTGCGGGGTCAGTCCGCACACATACATCTTGACCTCGGTGTTGGTAGTGCTCGTATCAATTGGATCGAACGTGCTGCGTTCGCCACCAAGCGAGTTATAGATCGAGATCTTGTGAGCGCTACTGCGGTATTCGTCTCTACTTTGTAACATGCAATATCATACCAGAGACCATTGCATTTGAAACGGTCGAGATTGTCTTATTTAAGGTATGGTAGCCTCCGGCAGAGGACTGGCATTACGCATCAGACGCCTTGGGATAGTTATGGCCTCCCCTATCTTTAGCACCTGCTCAGTACTGCGGTTACTGGCTGTGGCAAGGGCTGCGGCGTTAGCTGGATCCTCTGTGTACCACTCAGCGATCAAACGCAGGGTCTCTCCACGAAAGGTAACGGTGTGTCGATAGTTGCCGTTTGTAAGTCTGCTTAGCTCAGCCTCTGCGGCTTGCTGTGGCGATTTAAGGCGGCCCCTTAGCTCCCTTCGTTCTTCAGGCGCGCGGCCTGAAACAACTGGGGCCGATCGAAGTGAGGCCCGTGCAACGGGAGGACTGATAAAGTGCTGTGGGTTACGTGGATGATGAAGCTCATCGCTGAGAGCTAGCTGCTGCACGATACTATCACGATCGCTAGGCGAGATGGCACTGGGCTCCTCTACATTCCAATCCCGCCCCCAACGCGTCATGGTAAAGCTCTCGTTATCATCTGAATAGTAGAGGGTGATACGGGTCGTTCTAAAAAGCCTTCTATCGATCCCCACGGCGGTTGGTCGTCCCTGCTCCTGCACCAAGCGTCTAATAGCCACACTCTCCTTTATCTGTTCCTCAAGAAAGAGGTTCGCAGGAAGATATGGATTGTCCAGTCCAAGAACTACGGGACCACGACTAGAGAGTCGTTCGTATAGGGGGGAGCTCGTCTGCGAACTCATAGAGCACCCTGCGAGAGTAAGTGCCACCACCATAAAACTTACTACTGGCCACCAAACGGTGCGTACTACCGAAAGATTCACGGCGCTACTGTTACTCACGGTGCTACTGTTACTCATAGAGATGACCTACGCTTAACGTTGGGCTAGAAGAGCTATAAAGAGCTACGGCACTGTTCTACCATGCAAAACAAGCAGAAAAGAAGAGTTTTTGTAACTGGTCACCGTAGTTTAAACAGCGCGTCTACTATTCCCTATTTAAGGGGCAAGAGGATATTCGCTCCACCGCTATGTCCTACGCTAACGGAGAGGGGGGCCTTACCATCCCAGCGCTGCGCAATCTCTAGTTGAATTACCTCAGGTGAGCTCTTCAGCGCATCACCCTTAATGCTAACAGATTTAGCTTCTGCCTCTGCTCGTACGATCGTGATCTCAGCCTGTTTCTTCTCTTTATCAAGTTCGAACGATTTGGCGAAGGCCTCCTGCTCACGCACCACCTTTTGTTCAATTGCCTGCTCAAGTTGATCTGATAGATCGATGTTTGTCAGCGAAAGATCCACTATCTGCAGCACATCCCCTACAGCTGCTCGCAGCTTTATGAGCACATCGTCCTTAACCCTCTCGCGGTTCTTTACCAGGTCTTCAGCTCTGGAGAGCGCGGTTACCTGCTTAATAGTCTCCTGAACACGGGGCTCAATCAACGTCATGTACGGCTCACCACGATACTGTTGGAAAAGTTTTACAACCTGGCTCGCCGGCACACGATACATTACTGTAAAATTGAATGCGATATTCTGAAGATCGCTAGAAAAGCTGGGCGCCCGCCCCTCCGCTTTGAGCTGCATAATCGGAAAATCTACGATCTTCTGGATAAATGGCCACTTAAATGTAATGCCCTCAGGTAGCTCAGTAGGATTAACCGATCCGAGGGTAACCGAGATGCCGCGATGGCCGGGGGGAACGATGTGGTACATCTGGAAGACAGCGAACGCTACTACAGCAAGGATTAGCAGCAATCCGCTAATCGTGCGTTCCTTAGCCCCAAAATCCCTTCTTATATCGACGATCTGTCCGTTCATATTGCTCCCTTGGTTAATTGCCGCAAGTCTGCAATCTTATAGGATTTATTGCAAGCAAGATAATGCACTGCTAGAGCTCCTTTATAGCACGCGTAAGCATAATCTCCCCATACCTAACATATAAGACCGCGACCCCTGTCCCAAGCATGCGCTTGTGAGAGTAGTTGGTGTCTTATAAAGGTTTTTCTCCTGTCTTGTGATGGTGATGATAGAGCCCCCCTTCGACCCGCCTGGCAAAGCTGGTGGAAGGGCGGTCTCTTTTGTTTCCTTCACTTAGGTTAGGAGTTGAAAATGGTTACTAGTTTTGGGCAGATCTGTCGGGTTTCGCTGTTGTTGTACGTTGTAAGTGGTCTAGTTACCACTTGGAGAGCTGCGGATGATGTCCGTATGCTCCCGAACATGGAGCAACGTTCGGCGTATATGGCAATCTGTGAGGATCAGGTGGCCCTGCAGGATTTAGCATCATCGGGCTTCGTGTACCCGATCGAATTTATTGTCGGGGGCAAGAACCTTATCAAATTAATGATAGGGGACAAGATCGGAGCTGGGCTACAAGGAGGAGCATCAACCGCAACAATAATGCGGGAGATGTTTCTAGGAAAGAGCAGAGTTACATACGTGTTGTGTGCTCTTGTGCTCATTTTCCTGCCGCTAGTCCTGACAGTGCTAGATAGATCGTTTGTTAGGTCCTGGACTCAAATGCAAAAGTAGATAACCTACCTGTGCATCACGGCCCTTAACGTTTTAATTTTACTTGTTCGTGAGTCAAGTAAAATCTTTAGGTTCCCCTAAAGACACCAACTACTCACCTAATCTATTATCTATCTGGGCTCGTTTGCATCTCTTTAAAACGGCTAGGAGATCTCGCTAATATGTGGATTATTTATCGACACACCAAGGGGATGCTTTACCTCAAAATAGCTACGGCGCTTCATTCAGAGAGCTGTGAGCCACATGAGGTGTATCGAACGCTCTATAATAATAACCTCTCATCGCTATGGATTCGTCCCTACGAGATGTTTCATGAGGAGCTAGCTATGGGAAAGCTGCGCTTTACCGAAGTTGGCAAGGTTCGTGTGGTCGCCCCTCAAGATGAAGCTACTGTGCTAGCCTTTGGTTATGATGCGTGGGGGCAAGGGACTTCGCTTGATGAATTCATCGCCAGTTACGCACAGGATAGGAATCATATTCGTGGGGTGCGCTATCTTTTCGAACTCCCCGGTGGGGAGATCGTTGCAAACCTCAATACCCTCCGCTTCGCGCGGGGCCTCATAGGCATAGCGTCGCTTTCTGTGCATTTAGAGCACCGCAGGAGGGGCTACGGAACTACTCTGGTTCGCGCCGTAATGGAGCTCCTTCGATTAGAGGACCCGCAGGTACGCTTCATGCTCTTCTCTGAAGTTGATCCTAAGATTTATGAGAAGCTCGGCTTTAACAGGCTTTCAAGTGAGGTGCAATTGCACCTGCCCTCTGTGGCTATGGCGACCGGCTCAGAGCCTCTGAGCGAGCAAGATCTGTTGTTTTTAAAGGAGTATTTTTAGCGCCTTGCTTTGTCACTCGAGATCCGAGCTAGAATGGTCTAGTAATACCTTATAACCATCCCCCTACTTGCTGCGCAGATCTCCCTCTGAGGGGTTAGCAGAGAGCACCAACATGTGCGATTGTTATTAATGCATGCTGACTAGTTACGAAAAAGCCCTCGATAAACTTCGCAATACTCTGGCCTCGCCATTTGCGTTGTTTCTTCTGCCGTTAATGATTATGGCGTGGCGGCTACTCTCACCCTCTGAAGCTGACCCAGATCTATTTGCCCGGGTTGCCGTCGGCAGGCTCGTTCAGGCACACGGTGCCATACCCCTGATTGATCCCTTTGCCTTTACCCCTACCCTACCGCTTTGGATCGATCACGAGTGGCTCTCTGGGGTTGTGTTCTGGTTCGTTATCTCACACTACGGCGAGGTGGGGCTAATAGCTCTTAAATTAACGTTGGCGCTCTGGGCTACTATCTTTGTAATTCGTGCGGCGCGCAGCTATGCCTCAAGCTCTGCAACAAACCCTGCGGGGCTCTCTGTCTGGATTAGCCTCTGTATGCTGCACGCCTCGTTCGCTTGGAGCAGCACCCTCCGGTGTCAGGGGTTTACATACCTCTTTCTCGCCTTTACCTACTTTGCACTAATTCAATATCAACGGCTCGCGAGTATTCGTTATATCGTGCTCCTACCGATCCTTTCAATCGCATGGGTCAATATGCACGGGGGCTACGCTCTTGGAATGATCGTCATCTGGATCTTTGCGATATTCGCTATATTTCGGCGCAAACAATATAAATTGATAACTGTGATTGCGCTGCTATGTAGCTTAGCTCCCTTTGTAACCCCCTACGGTTTTTCAACCTTTATATCATACCTGGGTAGCGCCCTGCTGATGGAGCGCCCCAGTATAGAGGAGTGGTTTTCACTGTTTCATGATCGGAGCTCTTTTATAGCTTCAATTCTACTCTGTTTACCCATTATCTCTGGGATTGCACTCACGCGCTCAGCACGCGATCGCTTGGCTATTACTTTTATTATCTTTGCGCTCTACTGCGGGTTCCGTCACATCAGACTCGGAGCCTTTATGATGATAACCTTTGCGATATTCGGCGCCGAATACATATCTGTTACAATTAATTGGTTAAGAGGCGTCCTGCCAACACGAGCAATACGATTTGAGCGCGCCCTAGCTCTAGCAGTAACGGGTTTGGCGATCTTTTTCTTGCTCGACTCCTTTCGGCTGCTTACGCGCCCTGCAACATTCTCCATAAATTATTCAAGCTATCCGGTGCATGCAATGCAATGGCTACGAATTAACGGCGCAAGCGGCAAGTTGCTTGTGGACTTTAACAACGGAAGTTTTGCGCTTTGGCGGCTCTATCCCCGCTTTAAGATCTCCCTCGATGGGCGCTATGAAGAGGTGTATCCTCAACAAACCGTTGAGCAGGTCTCTACTGCATTTCAATTTTCAACAGCAGAGGGCAAAGCCGCTCTCAAAGCGTTAGATCCGTCGCATATCCTTGTTTCGCGTGCTTTAGTCTCAAACCAAGAGCTTCAAGCGCTCACACCTGAGTGGCGAGAGAGCTACCAGGATTCGCGCTTTGCGATATGGCAGCGCAAAGATATGCCTATAACTCAAGACCTCCCTGCGCCCTCCAAGCTTGATATGTGGCAGCCACTCTTTTAACGTCGCTCGATACAGTAGAAGTCCCAGTTACCACAGAGAGCTTAGGCATAAGATCTGGTTAACTGGTCACCGTAATCTAATGTCGCGATTCAATCTATTGAGATTACGGCGAAGTTTCATAGGTAATTCGATTGGTCGTCCCCTGATCGGGGACGACTGATTTTGTGACCAGTTAATGTTTTCACCCCCGATTTGCTCTGCAAATCGACCCCTGAGGGGTTGGTACAGAGTTCCTACGTGTGCAATCGTCCTTAGTTTATGCTGACTAGTTACGATCTCCTTAATATAGCGGTTTTACAGGGACCGGCTGATCACTCCCTCTACTAATCAAAAACCTTGAGCTGCTCTACAAATCGTTTTTCGAGCTGCTCTATCTTACGGGTCTCATCCTCCCAGCTTGAAATCTGCTTCTCAAGCTCCCTCTGTGCCGCGGCGAGCGCCTGCGAGTTTTTTCTGATCTCCCCAGCATCCCCATTATTTGAAGCCCTTGCAAGTTGCTCCTGAGCCGTAATAATCGAACGTTCAAGAGTTGAGATGCTCTTTTCGAGCGCTGCAACGCCCTCTTTTAGAGGGGCAAGCTCCTTTGAGCGATCCTGC
>JAPLFS010000021.1 GCA_026390555.1 Pseudomonadota bacterium | reverse complement strand
CGTAACCCAACCTCCTCCTGTACGGTACTGACCGCATAGAGGCCGACAGAGAGCTTCTTTGATGAGCATACCCGTAGGGTCTCCATTGCAACGAACAATCCGACCTTATCATCTAGACCTGGGGCACAGATTAGGCCGTTCCCAAGCTCAAGGATGGCGAGTTGAAATGTAGCGCAATCTCCGATTGAAACCTTCTTTTCGGCCTCCTTTCTATTCTTTGCGCCGATATCGATCCAGATCTTCTCCATGTCGTTCTTCTGGCGCTCGCGCTCCTCAGTGGTCTGAGAATGAATCGGCTTTCTGCCAACTATGCCATCGACTGGACCCTTTTCGGAGTGGATGGTTATGCGCGCCCCGTACAACACCCCGATGTCGACACCCCCCAGGGCAGAGACATAGATGTAGCCCTCAGTTGAGATATGGCGCACCATTAATCCGATCTGATCGCAGTGCCCAGCCAACATTATCTTGCGCTCAGCTTTGGGATTAAGGGCAACTATAACGTTCCCATGTAGATCGGTTTCAATTGAATCCGCATAACGCTTCATACGCTCCCGTACTATCCTCTGAACAGGTTGTTCAAAACCGGAGGGGGAGGGAGTAAGGAGTAGTTGGTGGAGAAAGTCTTTTGAGTCCATGGGCCTTGTCTGAATCGTAAGGTAAAGTAGGATGAATCACCAGACCCCGTTTGCGTCTCTAGTTTGCACCGGATGTCTTACGGTATTTAGATGCAGCGCAGCAGTTTTTCGGCGCATAATCGGGTGCTATCGTATATGAATTATATTTCCCCAAAAAAGCTTAAGGAGTTGGACCGACTGCTTATAATAGAGCTTTCAAAAAGAGTCTCAAAAACGGCGCTTAAGGTAGATACCTTAGCGCTCACGATAGAGAGCCCCAGGGAGCTTAGGAAGCTGACCGCAACGTTAGATAAAGCCGGCACCTTTAAGATCCGGTGTGAACGGCATAACTGGCAAGATCTTGATGGGGAGCGCACCACCCTTACCATAGCGCGCGCGGCAAGCACCGATATGTGGCCGATGGGCACGCATTACTGGGTCAGGGATAACGCCATTATCGGAGCACGGCTCCTAAGCAGTAGTAATCAAAAGATAGCAATGCAAGGTAAGAGAGTGCTTTTCTCGGCACTTACCTTTATCTCTTCCGTTAGCCAGTTAAAGCGTTTTGAGGGGATAGTTAGGTCGCAATCGGAGGCCTTTAGAACGGAGGCCGCCAATTGGCCCTATATCTTTGCCGCTGTTTCAAACAATCTGAACGCGGCACAGATTGAGGGCTGGGCGCATAAGCAGGACGCCTGGCAGATCTTGGCTTGGCATGTGCTTGAAGCAATTGAGCAGGGGCGTATATCGCTGAGTGAGTTAAGCGCAAAACAGCGCCGTTTTCTTGGGCTTATTATCCCCTTTCTTGCGCAGATTAAATTCTGGAAAAGCGAGAATAGCGGCTCGTGGGAGGAGATCCCTGCCGTTCGAAGCTCCGTCAGAGCATGGGAGCACAGATTAATCGTTAAACTCGCCGAGCTCTCAATACGGAGGGGCTTTTCATTTATTAGGCGTGAGTTTCTAAAGCAGCGCGCATATCTTGACCGCCGCTATGCTGCGCTATCCCTGCTTGAAGCCGTAACCTTTATGGAGGGTAGGGTCATTAAGGAGATGATCTCAGACCTGCCGCATGAATCGCCCCAGTATAAGCCTAGCGATGCGCGATATCGGAGAGCCGATGGAGCCCTGATCTATCTACTGCAACTTGATTACCCTAATTTCCTAGCCTCTCGGAGCGGCCGAGATAGTAAGTGGGCCCTGCAGATTGAGGCGCAGCTTCTGCGCGCCGTCCTTACCCTAGAGGACGCGAGCTCTGGAGGAATTGCGCGCTATCAAAATGATTCGTACCAACGCAGAGGATTTTTTAGGTACAGTACGGTTTCAAAGCTTCAGGAGCTGTATGGGGCGCCCTCGGGTGATGCCAGTAGCCACTTCGTTGGCCGAGGTAGGGTAGTTCCAAGGGGTCGCAAGGCTGCTTGGACGCACTTTGTCTGGCAACTCGCCGCTTGGGCGGGCGAGCGTTACCTAGCAACACGGGTATCCCGCTATCGTGTGCTGCACAACCGCTTCTTTAAGCAGGGGCTAGCGCTTCTGACAGGAAAGGGGGAGGTCTCTATCGAACAGGATTCTAAGGGGGCTCTACGGGTAATTGCACTACCACCCCTTAGAATGCCGGAATGTTGGATCTCTGATCTTGGTCCAAAGGGTAAGGAGCTTATCTTTCCATCTCCCCATACCCCACTCAACTGGGCGGTCGCCGAGATGTCTGAGGCTTTTAGAATTCGCAAGGCTATCCTTGGCGCTACTGAAAGAGTGGCGCTACGCTAAGAAGTTCGCAACTATTCACCCGGACAGATCCGTGCGTGTTAGCCCCTATCAAGGGGCGAGTTTGCGGAGCAAACTGGGGTGGGAGCAATAACTATTCACCCTAAAATGAGCGTCCCCGATCAGGGGACATCAAGAAAGGATGTTTCTAGGTGGTAACTGCGGGACCAAATCCGTTTCACCAGCGACAAGCTTATACTGGGGTGAATAGTTACAGAAGCTCGCTATGCGACACGGTGCTTTTTGCGCTATCCTGCTTAGACGACCGCAGTAAGTGTACATAGAT
Source organism: Pseudomonadota bacterium (assembly GCA_026390555.1). NCBI lineage: Bacteria > Pseudomonadati > Pseudomonadota > Pseudomonadota bacterium. The sequence goes on along the minus strand of JAPLFS010000021.1, from coordinate 44,315 downwards.
TCTAGAGAGTATAGAGCAGCAGCATGTCAGCAGAAGAACCTCAGACAACACCGCAAACCACAGCAAAGATAGTTATAGATAGGGTTGCAGAGCGAGCTAATAGACTAGCCAAGCTTGAAGCCTTTAAGGTAGCCGGTGTGCATCCATACCCAGCCAGGTTCGATAAAACAACCGATCTTAAGCAGGCTAGGGAGATGGGCGAGAACGAAGTGCTCTGCTCTGCTGGTCGAATCGTACTCTTCAGGCAGATGGGGAGCATCACCTTTGCGCACATACAGGATTTCAGCGGCAGGATGCAGGTGATCTTTAAGAAGGACACACTAGGAGAGGAGCTCTATAAGCTGATAACAAAGAATCACGATCTCGGAGACTTCGTTGGAGTGGATGGTACGATCTTCACCACCAAGACCGGCGAGAAATCTATTCTAGTTAAGGAGTGGACCTTTCTTGGAAAAGCGCTTCTTCCACCCCCGGATAAGTTTCATGGCGTAAAGGATCGCGAGCTGCTCTACCGTCAGCGCTACCTTGATCTGATGGCTAATGAGGAGACCCGCGCCCGCTTTGCGCTCCGTGCCGATTTTTTACGGGGCCTGCGCGAGTTCTACTGGCAGGAGGGGTTTGTTGAGGCTGAAACCTCGACCCTCATGCATCAGGCAACGGGGGCCGCCGCGCGTCCATACCGCACCCATAACAACGCGCTTGATATAGATCTAGTTCTGCGGATCTCGCACGAGCTGCCCCTTAAGGAGCTAGTTGTAGGGGGGTTCGAGAAGGTATTTGAGATGGGCAAGGTCTTTAGAAATGAGGGGCATGATCCATCACACCTACCTGAGCATACCCATCTTGAACACTACGCAGCGTATTGGAACTTTGAGGATAATATTCGCTTTACCGAACGGATGTTTGACTATCTCTTTACGCGTCTTAACTTATCGCGGCGAATGATGCTTAAGGATCGCGATGGTAATGAGCATGAGGTTGATTGGAGCACCCCTTGGCCGAGGGTAAACTACGTTGATCTGATCAATAAAGACTCCGGTCTAGATATTATGTCGTTCACCTCTGCCGATGAGCTACGGAGCGCGATCCGTAGCCGTGGTATTGAGTTCGAGGGGATGAAGATAATGGGTCTGACGACCCTGATTGATAACCTCTACAAGAAGGTTTCACGACCTAAGATTATCCAACCAACGATCCTGTTTAACTATCCAAAGATCTTACAACCGCTAGCGCGAGTTAGCGATCAGAATCAAAGTTTCGTCGATCAGTTTCAGCTCGTTGTGAACGGTTGGGAGATCGTAAAGGCCTACTCAGAGCTAGTTGATCCGCTCGACCAGCGTGAGCGTTTCGTTCAGCAGTCGCTGGCAAAGAGCGCAGGGGACGAAGAGGCGATGGAGGTTGATGAGGCGTATCTGATCGCTATGGAGCACGGCATGCCGCCCATTAGCGGCTGGGGCCTGGGAGTTGATAGGGTGCTGGCACTGCTAACTGGGCAGGAGAATCTGCGCGACGTAATCCTCTTCCCACTTATGAGACCTGAATAACAAAGAGAGGTCATGGTGGAGGACGCAAGGAGCATAAGTGAGCTTGAGGCCTTAGGGGTGCTGGAAGCACCCGCCATGATCCTGCTTGTAAAGCCGACTGCCCCATATGCAATCGGGCGCAGGTGGGGCGCATTTGACTCCCTTGGACTCCGCGCTATTGATGACCTCTGGGTTCCCGAGCGTGCGCCAGATCAGAGAATGGAGCGTAGAATTATTGCATTTTCATCTGAGCCCTCATATTCAGCCCCCCTTGAGATGTCTGCCCTTCCTATGTCGATAGCGCTTGAGCGCATCTTCTTTCATATTCAGGAGATCTCAAGCGTCGTAATCAATCCAAGCGCTACTGTGGAGGGGCTCTCCGTACTGCAGACTGGCATGGATTACTCATTACCAGACGATCTAGTAGGGGGGGCCGTAGAGATCTCTCGTGCTGAGATTCCGGTGTTTATCGGCTCACTCTCGCTTGGCAAGAAGCGCATCAGCGATCCTCTAGCACGGGCCGAGCGTGCCCTTAAAAATGGTGCGCTGTTTGAGGCCTATTATCTCGCTCGTAAGGTGCGTGAGCAGGGGGTCGGCGATATTGAGAGGGCCTGGTTCGTAGAATTAATGAGCCTCAGTTTTTTTGGTCTCCCAGAGCAGACCCTTGCGGCTTATGAGCAGTATCCGGATCGGGGTGGGGCCTCGCCGCACGCGCTACTCCTCTCTGCACGTTATCGTATGCTGCTTAAGCAGCTAAATGAGGCACGCACGATCCTTCATACCCTGAGCTTTAATGAGGAGGTCGGTGCCATGGCGGCCTGCGAGCTAGCGCGCTCCTATAACGGAAGTGGGGATTTTGGCAGGGCTATAGATGCGGCAAGCTTGGCTATTCAGAAGGACGCAAACTATCCTGAATCGTACCTTGTGCGCGGTGTGGCGTACCGCGGGGTTGCCTACCCCAGTGGCGATGAAGATGGGTTGCGGGAGGCCCTAAAAAACTTTGAAATAACAGCTAAAAAGGGCAGCTTCGGCTCGGCAGAGGCCTCTTTTCATGCCGGTACCGTGCTGGGGCGCTTAGGGGCGCTCGAGGCAGCAGAGACCTCACTTAGACAATCGCTTTTTCAACGCGATAGATTCTCTGCTAGGGATGCTTTGGTACGGGTACTCTGCGCGTCAAATAAGATCGTGGATGCTAATGAGGAGCTCTTGATCCTTACAGAGTTAGCTCCAGCAGCCTCACAGCCATTACGCACGGAGATCGAAGCTCATCTTCAAAAAAGTTTAAAAACTAGCCCAGTGGAACTCGGTATAGAGCGACAGAGTGTAGAGCAAGAGGGGGGCGATCTTTGCGTTAAGGATCTATGGAGCGAGGCACCTGAGGCTGCTGTTAATGCAGCACGCGCAGTAGTTGAGTCATGGAAGCTTCCGTTGTTTGGTACGATCGAGGACTTCGCTATACTTGATGATTTTATCAATAGATTTGCGCCAGCAGGGGATTTTCCTACGCAAGGTGCATGGGCGGCTTTGGGGCAGATTGATAACGCAACCGTTGCGCGGGTACTAGCGCTCTACCTAGCGCAGATAGTTGTTGATGCTGGTGCTGGAACATGGACAGCGCCCTTCCATAAGCAGGCAGCAATTACATTCTCTCATAACTCCACGAGGCTTCCGATCGAGGCTTTTATGCACGATAGAATATTGCTTGGGGCGAGTGGAGATAACTTCTCAGCACTTGAGTCGATCGTTACTGAGCTGCAGAGCGCCAAGGATCTATTGAACGCTGCGGCTTTACCACAGTGGTGGGTTACGGCAACTGCTGAACAGGTTGCGGAGTTTAAAATAGAGGCAGCAGCTGGTCGCCGTAAGCTGAGCGAGATGGGAGCAGTATTGCGAGGAACTCTAGCTGATTTTGAAGAGCTTGATAGGATTATAGATGCATGTTTTGACCCAGGCGGAACGGTCAAACCGGGGATGGAGACGGTGGTTGGAGATGATGTCGATCGCTTTATCCTAGGAGCTGCGATGCTAATGGGGGAGGTCATGTCTGGGGTGGTCGAGATGACCTGGTGTAGCCACAATCAGCCCGAGGGAATATCGCTCTATCATGTTGGGCTCGGTAGGATCTTTCCGGTTTCTAAGATACAGCGACGTGTTTACTTAGCCACTGCCGCGGACTTTAGCGCGCGGCTAGGTAGTGGCGCCTTCGGTGTTGCTGCCATTGCGGCGCAGGAGGGGATCAGATCTGGCAGATATCTGCACGCCGATCAGGTAAAGGATGCTCTCATAGCCCTGGTGCCCTCCCTAAAAGAGTTCTCTGATGCCGAATTAGAGGGGGTGGTCGGTGCTTTGATTAGAAATACGCAACTATTCACCTGAGGATAAACGTTTCCTCACCGATAAGTGTGGGTACATTAGATGGAAAACCCCTGCGCGGTAACGTGCGCCGCTTCCCTTTACCTGCTCCCGCTCTGATACCGGATAACCCTTAAAAACTAGCTTTGACAGTATGGCCGCAAAGTTGCTCAAAAGACTCGTAGGAATTTTAAGTACGCTCCGATCAACAAGGCTCCACGCTTTCAACTGAGGAGGACCAACTCGCACCAACTCGCACCAAATCGCACTGTAAGGTGAAGGAACTTTACTTTGTTTAAAACATCCTCCTACTCGCCAGTGACTACGCTATATCACTCCAAAGATTTCGCCTCTAAAATTTGACAAAGCTTGTCAAGTTCCTCTGACCGACGACCGGCAGACTGGTTGTTAAACAGCCTCCATTTCACATGAAAACCTTTGGAAATCGAGTCAAGGATAGAGATAACAAGGGGAAGCTCTTCACCTAAAAGCTCAGAGGGATTGTGATCTTGCAGGGCGTCTCGCAGGGTATGCACACACTCAGCGACTCCCCGAGGAAGTCCTGCCATCTGAAGCGCTGAGCAACCTGCCCCTATCGCTTTACTCGCGTGTACTCCATTTTCAAAAAAGTATGCTTGTAATCCGTGAAGATGCGACAAATGTCGTAATATTCGAGTCAGATAGGGACGCACCTCTTTGTCGGATACCGAAATAAGCCGATCGATCGATTCTCCACTAGTCTCATTCAGGACCTCCCTCGTAATACCGAATTCTTTCTCGAGGGCATACTCGATATGTTTGGTCGCTTGAATTGCGAATCCAATAGCGGTTTGCTCTTGCTTCACCGGGTCGTGCCGCAAATTCATAATTTGGTCGGGCTTAATCTGTCCGGCAATTATGGCAAATTTTTCCAATCGTGCGAGATCGAGTGGAGAGAGAGCCACCGCTCTCACAAACAGTTGAGCAGCGCGGTCAAATTCTTCAGGCTTTGGTGCGTATGCCATCCATCCGACCGTCTCAAGTGACAATGATACAGCTTCTCGAATTTCGAGGGGAATCACATTATTAAAATCCTCGGCGCGCTTTGTTCGAATGTCGCCAAAGGTTGGCAAGCCGCAATGTCGAAGAATAGACCACGCAAGGGTTATTGCCGCAGCTTCCTGCGTCACATCAATAGTTTCTAAGCTCAATAGAGCGCTGAGCTCGAGATGTAGCTCCGCGATTCGAGGCGGCCCGAGGCAGGCCCGGTTAAATACTGACTCATCACTAGGCCAGCCATGTGCTCCTTTCTGCCCTTCCTGAAATTTGTTGCTATCAGTCAACATAGGAGAGGTTTAACGTAGAGATATTCCTTATGGCGAGCACCATATCCCTTTGAACTGAGCCGCTAATGTGAGGCGCTTTTTTATCATCCAAAGCTGACAAGGCTATAATAAGCGATCACTCCAGAGAGGAGCAAAAGCACTAGCGAGGGTACCCGCCGAAACACTCGTGTCCCAGCTCGGATATGAACGATCTGAGCACAACCCATGAGAACAGCGATTCCAAGAGCCCCCAGAACAGGAATGTGTAGATCCTGCTCTCCAAACAAGAGCATTGCCGCGAACGTTAGCTTTAGAATCCCCGTGAGATCTCGTAGCCACGCTGGAAGACCATACTCCTCAAACTCTTTGATGATGTTTTTGTAGCGCACAACCCACACAAAAAAGATTGAGGCCGCGATGAGAATCTTTAACGCTAAAATAATGGTATTCATGTAGTGCCTATACTATTACTGGCGCTATCAGGTTAAGATAGGTCCATAAGAGAGATTCTAAACGTCTCTCTTGCGGTTGACAATAAGGCATCTTAGCCTCAGAGCAGTAGTGGCCTGCGGACACATCACTCGGGTCTCGAGACTGTCATCTCAAGTCGATTGACAATCCATACACTAAGGACCGTCAAACATGCCCTCAATCGATCTACTGACTTTCGTACTCATTGTCTCATTCCTCGGATATGGAAGCGTTTGTCTGTTCGCGGAGGCTATGGAGCATGAGTTTAAGCGATGGGGAGTCCCCCACTTGCGATACATTACAGGGTCGTTAGAGGTGCTTGGGGCGTTAGGGCTCGTTTGTGGGCAGTGGTTCCCATGGTTAGGGATTTTTTCCGCTGCTGGACTCTCATTACTAATGATTTGCGGCATATTCGTGCGGATTCGCATTAGAGATTCGTTTTTACAAACACTTCCGGCGGTATTATTTTTGCTCGTCTCGGTGCTTGTAACATGGGGCCTCGTGACCTCTCAGAGATAGTTTCAAAAAAGATGAAATTTACTAAAAGAGTGATGCTACTCCCTTTTTCACTTGGTCCTTATTTCTGAATCCTAATCCAATTCAAACACCACCCAAACCAGACCCTAGCAAAAGGATAGGAAGGTCGATTCACATTTGGTAAGTATTTGCTTAGAGGTGCAGAGTGGTTCCCGTGAGGATTTTGTAGAGCTTGGTCGCGGCCGCCGCACTTCTAGCCTAATTATGGTGCTTGTTTGGTGAGGGAGTGGGATGTAATTCGCCCAAAAAAAGAGCGATAGATACATCACAGCAGCAGGTCCGAGAGAGTGGCTTCGGAATATTGAGCAGCATTAGGCGAGCGACCTCCCTGTAACCTAATACTGCGCGCAGACCGTAGTGGACGTTAGCCACTATTAAAGTTGGTGTCGAAGTTTGCAGGAGAAGAACGCACAATTGAGGACCCCGCAGTTAGCACTATTTACGGAGCGGTTGCGGGCACGGCTCTGAAAACTACGATCTGCTTTGATGCTCTGTTCACTCTGTGTACATACGTTGACTTTGTTGCCGTGAATTGAGTTTTTCTCGTTGCCATCAATGCGTTTTGGTTGAAATTATCGGTAGGTACAGCCAAAGCTGACGCAGTTCCCGTGCCTTTAATGCCGCTAAAAGTATATTCGTACAAGTTATACACTACGCCGGTCGTTAGCCCACTTAGTGTGGCTTGGAGGGTAAAGGGCTTCATGGAGTATTTTGGCGCCGTATTCGTGCAGCTTGAGCCGTCTTGGGCGGAGCCGATCATGCTGTTTTCGTACTGCCATCCAGCCTTTGGGTCCTTAGGATTGGCTTTACCGTTTGTGTAGGTAGCTTTCGGGATCGTTATCTTAATGGGCACGAGGTAGGGGCCTCCACTGGAGTTATCGATCGCGCCGGACACGGAGAACCCGTAGTTGTGCCCAGAGATGGTAACATAACTATCCTCACCATCTCCTCCGTTAATAGTATCCGTTGGAAAGACCCCTGGGACTATAATTGAATACGCTTGAGCTGAATTTAGATTGGCTTCTTCGCGGGTGCCAGAGAGCGAGTCGAACGCATACCCAAAAATATAAGGGGTACAACGGGTATTGTCGCGACCAGCGCCCAGGGGGATCGCTGGATTTACGTCGGCAGGCGTATCCCCGTCAAGGTTGTACAAACCGTGGTCGTCAAAATACAAAACATCATCCCCGTAATAAGAGCTGTCTAACGGGGAGTGGTTAGTTCCAATCGCAGTTACTGAAACGATATGATCATACTGAGGATCGTCTGCTCCTTGAACCAGAACTCCTATGGTGACCTGATGGCCCGCTATAACCTCACTTTTTATCCATGATAGGTAGTCTTGATAGCCCGCAATTCCGATATTTGCGGTCTTAAAACCGGTTAGGTAAGGGTACGTGGTTCCTGCTAATCTCGCGTTGGCTAAACACCTCGGCGCGTTAGCGTACTCATACGTACCGGTCACGCCTGTTCCTGGAGTTTCCAATAACAGTTGGGCATTGTGGTGGGGCTGATTATCGTGTGATTTACACCATCCGCGAGGTCCGGATTGTGACAGGCCCGTTCCGCAAATTAGACGAGCGTTAAACTGAGACATCCACTGTCCGTGGTTTAATCCTGCTTGGATCATGGATACCTCTCCGCAGTATCCGTTGTTGCTTTGCCACTGATAGAATGGAACGACAGCTTGCGCTGGGTATACCATGAATTGGGTCGACGGAGGCTTCGTCCCATCGAGGCGGTTTTGAGTACAATTCTGTTCCGCCGCCTGGCACAACGTTGTGGCAGTGAGAGTGCTAAGAGTTAGGAGTAATAGGGTTGAGAATCTCATGGGTATGATACCTTCCTAGGCCTTTCGTTACTATGGTAATTGGTGCTACTGCTATATAGAGTAAAAAAACGCTTTCGTCCCGATATTTTAAGAGGGAAAATGAATTCAGGCTTTAGTCGGCGGCACTTTCTTCGTTCCGCTGGATCTATCCTTCTTCTCGCTCGGCTGGGCTCGACTGTAAAGTCCTTTGCACAGGGAGAGCGTGTGCTGGTACTTGGTGCCGGCATGGCTGGTATCTCAGCAGCGCGAACGCTTGCTGATGTGGGGTGCTCTGTGACGGTGTTAGAGGCTCGTGACGTCGCCGGAGGGCGTATTCGTACGGATACGTCACTCGGAGCACCGGTCGATCTCGGCGCATCATTTATTCATGGCACAAAAGGTAATCCGCTCGTAGCTCTCGCAAGTCAATTCGGAGCGGCAACGTACGATATAGATCAAGGGGAAGATCTGTACGTCAATGCAGCAGGGGGCGCCGTTTCGACGGCGGTTATGAATCAAGCGGAGCGCGAATACAATGCCGCTTTAAAGCGGATGTTGGCGATTCAAGAGGGGCTTAGTCAGGATAGATCTATAGGAAGTGTCAGTAGCCCTCTCATCAAACGAATTCGACAACGTCGAGGGCTAGCAATTGGCGATATGGTAAACTTTTTAGTCAGATCCGAGATTGGGATAGAGTTTGGAGCGGATCTCAATCAGATGTCACTGAAGTACTTCGATCAAGATGAGGCGTTCAGTGGTTCTGACCTCCTTCTGAAACCGGGCTATATAAGCCTTATTGATGGGCTCGCTCAGGGGCTTGATATTCGCTTCAATCAGTTGGTAAGAGGCATATCCTGGTCTTCATCCGGCGTTCGCGTTACCACGGAGTCCGGAGTCTTTGACGCCGATAGGGCGATCATAACCCTTCCTCTCGGTGTTCTGAAACGTGAAGACATAGAGTTTTCTCCCGGTCTACCAACGGCAAAAGTAAACGCTCTCGCAAAGCTTAGGATGGGAGTGCTCGACAAGACGTACTTCAAGTTTCCGAGCGCTTTTTGGCAGACGCGCGAGGACAGCATTGGATTCATCGGAAACGTTGGAGCTAAATCGTCAACTCAGATTCCGGAATACTACACATTAGATCAAGCTTTAGGGGTGCCGATCTTATTTGGGTTTACGGCAGGCGCTCAGGCTCGACGGTTCGAGCAACTCGATCTCTCGACTATCAGCGCGGCCTCGATGGCTTCATTCCGAAAGATCTTTGGAAGTTCGGTTCCCGAGCCCGAGGCTGTCATGCAGACGCGGTGGAGTTCAGATCCTTATAGCTATGGGTCTTATTCCTATATTTCGGTGGGCGCAAAAACCGAATACTACGATACGCTCGCGCGACCGATCGATAATCGAGTCTTCTTTGCTGGTGAAGCGACTCACCGCAGATATCCGGGAACGGTGCACGGTGCGTACCTGTCTGGTATTCGCGAAGCGAACCTGGTCGTGAAGAGCCTTTCGTAAAAAACTCGAGCAGAACGCGGATGAGTTCTCATGAAGTAGTGCTGGTATTTATACTTACTCCAGAACAGATTTAGAAAAGAACCGATTAATAGAAGATATGTTTTATCATGAAAAGCTCTAAGTCTACAAAAAGTCGGTGGAATTCCTGAATCAGGTTATTAGTGTTAATCGCCTCCTCCCGAACGGAAACAGCGATATTATGAACCAGTTGCGCCGCGCCGCCACCTCCATACGGCGGCCATACTGTCAAAGCTGGTTTTTAAGGGTTCACCGGTATCGGAGTGGGAACAGGTAACGGGAAGCGGCGCACGTTCGCGCGCAGGGGTTTTCCATCTAATGTACCCACACTTATCGGTGAGGAACTCCTTAACTTAATGGCCGTGACCCCGTACCAATCATCTAACAATGATCTAAAGAGTCTGAAATTCTCTTAGTTTATTTATATAGTGTTGTTGTCCACTTGAAATCATTTCATGCCAATCACGATAAGCATGTTCATTAGCACTATCACTAACAAACTTGTAACAATGAAATTCTATTTGGCGCCTACTGCAAATCTTAGCAATTGCATACGCCTCCATGTCAACAAGGTCTGCGGGTATTTCTAAATTAGGATCTGTGATAAAGTTATCACCTGTACTACAAGTCAATCCCTCAGACAGATCAAGTACAACTCCAGTTGCTTCATATGGTGTTTCTCCAGGTTGGGCACCTAGTTTCAAACACTGCATGTCACGTTGGACAAACTTTCCTACACGATACAATCCAGTACCAACAGTGATCCCACCTGCTGTGCCAAAATTAAACACACGCTTGGGTTGATACCGTTCAATAGTTTCTGCGGCTATAGCGGACGCATTTACTTTTCCAACACCCGTGAATACGACATTTTTATATGCAGCAAATGCTGGAGCTTCTTCTTGTAGTGCTATAAAAATAATATCATTCATAATTAACAATTGATGTTAGCAGTATTGAGTGATCGGCCAACTGTTTCTCTCCAGGAAGAAACTTCAAGTTTATAACCACAGCCGCAAACACTGATTCAACTGTGAAGTTTTGTTTAATCAAATAATTCACAGCGAGGATAGTTCCTCCAGTTGCCAATAGATCATCTATGATCAAGGGACGTGCGCCCAGCACTGAATTTTTCTGCAACTCTACAGTGTCTGTGCTGTATTCAGTAGCATAGGTGTGGCTGTAACTCTCTCCCGGAAGTTTCCCTTTCTTCCTTGCTAACACAACCGGTGTTGCTGATTGTATGCCAGCAGCTCCCGCAAACAAAAACCCACGGCTGTCAACTGCTACGATACTGGTGATATCGTTATCGGTAATACATTTTACCAACCTTTGAACACAGTATGACATGGCTAACGGATTAATAGTGATACCACTGATATCTAAAAAATTAACGCCAGGCTTTGGCCAGTTGGGCACGACAGGGATATATTCTTTTAAATTCATAGGATTTAAGGATAGGAAGATTGATTCACTTTTGGCAAGTATTTGCTTCGATGTGTAGAGTGTTTCCCGTGAGTATTTTGTAGGGCTTGGTCACAACCGCCACACTTTAAGCGTTGTTCTGGTGCAGGTTGGATGAGGGAATAGGGTTTAAGTCCCAAAAAAGGAGCAATAATATAGTCCACCCCTGCAGGTCTGAGGGTAAGGACCTTAGAACTCATCTACCTGCCGGGCTGAGGAACAGCCGATGCTACTGATTTAAGACTGTGTGTTCAAAGAAAGCGGACCTTAACAGAGCGTACCTACTCATATTCAGAAGGGATTCGCTGAAAAGCAATCGAAGAGGCTGATAGATCCTTCTCGGGCTGAGAACTTCCAACATACAGAGTATTGCTACGGTACCTTTTGTTAATCCTGTCGAGGGTGCTCATAAGAGCAGCTCGTTTCGAATCCTCAAAAAGTGAGAATTGATGTTTTGTAGAAGGTACAAGCTTGGAGAGAATAACGCCAACACGCAGGATTTTTAGCGGCGGGATGTGTAGCCAGATCTGTTCAAGTTCTTTAGTCAGTAAAATGCTGTCTTGAGTCTCATTAACACGCACATGACCATCCCAGTAGCTCATGTTTTTTTGGCGTACCATAAATTTGATCGAGAGCCAAAGCTCTTTTGTGTAAAACTCTTCATCACGAAGTCTCATGCACGCTTTGCTTAATAGTCGCACAGCTACTGGCCAGGCATCAGTCATAGAACGTTTGTCAGGAGAAAGTACCTTAGAGTGGCTAATCGTTCCACGAGTTGTCTTTTCTTCCTCTAGATTTTCACCCCTAATCAGGTGCCAGAATCTTTCTCCGAGTACACCGCCCCAGATGTCCCTCATTTCTTCAATTGAGAATTCATACATTTTTTTAGCGGTCAAGCAGTCAAGTTTATTAAAACGAGCTTCCATGCGTGCACCAATTCCAGAGAAATCACGAGGAATCAGTTCTGCGAGCTTCTCTTGCAATTCATGCAGATGGAGTATAGTTAGGCCATCAGGCTTCTGCATGTCACAGGCGACTTTAGCCAGATATCTGTTGGGGGCAACTCCTATAGAACAGGTAAGTGCCGGACTAACATCGCGGTAGATAGCGTCTTTTATCTGGCGCGCTTTAGTGCGCACAAAGTCTTCATTCTGCTCGCGTCCGATCAATTCGCATGCCATCTCATCAATCGACATAACTTTATTGATTGGTAGGTGTTTTTCAACTGTTGCAACTATCCTTCTATGGTAGGCAGTATATTTGCGGTGGTCTGCTTTAACAAAGATAATGTCGGGGCAAAGAGAGCGAGCATCGCGGACAGAGGTTCCAGTTTTTACCCCAAATTTTTTAGCAGGATAACTCGCAGCAATGCAGCAGGTTGTTTCCGCAATCATTGGAACCACAGCAACAGGTTTGCCTCGCAGCGCAGGGTTTATGGCCTGTTCAACAGATGCAAAGTAGGAATTTAGATCCAGAAAAAGCCAGCGCAATGTCATATTACTGATAGTTTAAAATAAGAAGTAGTGCTTATTTTATTATTATTACATATAGAAATATACTAGAATAGTAGGTATGAATAAAATTATGTAGATTTTCCGTAAGTACTTGCTTCGATGCGCAGAGTGTTTCCCGTGAGTATTTTGTAGGGCTTGCTAGCGACCGCAGCACTTTTAGCGTGGTTCTGGTGCAGGTTGGGTGAGGGAATAGGGGGTAAGTCGCCAAAAAAGGAGTAATAGATACACCATCCCCGCAGGTCGAAAAAGGAGACGACTTTAGAACTCATCTACCGGCGGATCGAACGAGTCATAGAGTTGAGCGGGGACGTTGTGGTGGACATCGAGCAACTTCGGGCTGTTTTTGTGTTAGCGCTCTAATGTGCGCGGGTCTTCAGGTGTGTTATCGATCGTTCACGTCTACTAAAATGTAAACCCTAATTGCCATAGCACATAGTCTCGTCTGTCACCCTCCTTATCAACAACCACGGTTTGATACAGTGGGCCCATTTCAATCTTTCCCACGCCAGGTATCAGATAGCCGATTCCTACATAGGTCCAGTTTTCGCTATACGTTGCGTTCTTTTGTCCCGTTAAGCTGAAATAAAACTCATTGAAGCTGTTTAGATAAAACTCACCGGGATCAAGCTCCTTCCCCTCTAAGGGGATCGAGTAGCCAAGCTGGTATCGAACGCGAGTACTCAGAGGGTCTCCTCCTGTTTTTGTATTGTGAATGAAGCGCTCCTCGTATCTCACCCTATGAGTCATTCGCCCCCCTTTAAGGTCGTGAGCTCCAAGAATCTGCTGCCAAAGTCTGTTTTCGTTCGAGTATTCTGAAGAGAAGGGATTGTTTCGTTGGAAGACGTATCCTAAAGCCAGGTTGAGGTCCGGTGAATATTTGTAGATCAAACTTGGCTGGATATAGAGCTGTGTATCTCGTTCGGGAATGTCTCGTCCTTTGAAAGTTGTGTTCCTAAAATTGTATGTTGTTGAGGCGAAAAGGTTGTAATCGAAGGTATCGGTAACCTTTCCCGTTTTCGAAACAAAAGGTAGAACGCCGTAGAGCGTATAGTCATCACAGTGAGCTTCGAACTGTGTCATGCACATCAGAACGAGAGCAGTCAGAAAGGCTTGAATTATAGGAAGTACATGACGCACAGCCCCCCCTTTTTTCTTTAAAAGAGCGTCTCTATCTCAGTGAGAGGAATGTCAGTCGCCTCTAGTAATACTCCGAGTTGAGAAAACAGAAGTTGGTAATATCCGGTTTTTCCGTTAGCAGCTGTTAGCTTTATTTCGATGCGTTTAGTAGGAGTAGCGCTTTTAAAGATAGTAGCTATTTCGGTTGAGTAGATCTTGGCGGATGTGAAGTTACTGGAGATGTAATTCCGTATAGCTGTCTGCAGGGAAGTATCTAATGTTTCGAATAAAATATGCTCCTCTATCTCCACGAGTTGACCTACAGGGGTAAAGCGGAGCGTCGAATTTTTACTATCGTTAAACTCTACCTCAATAAACGTGCCATCTGGTCCTTCTTGGAGAGAATACGTTGCTTGCTGATTGGCATAGTGAGCCTGAACGAAGGAGCGAATAGGTTGTGAGGCCTGTTCCGGTGGGATGTCACGTTCTTGGTACGCTATTGCCTGGGAGGAATGGCAGGCTAAACACCCTATAGAGATTAACAACCCCAAGACTATCGAAAAGGCATACATACGGGAGATCCGATAAATTCGACTGTTTAGGCAAAAGTATAGGGCGGCGCGGAGATCTCGGTGCTCGCCAGGCTTAAGCACGTTACTCTACATCATATGGGAGAGCCAGGATCGGATGAGAGTTTTTTGGTAGGACCCTTTTAAGAGGCACCGTATAAAGGATAAAGGACAGAAAGATCGATTCACTATTGGTAAGTATTTGCTTCGATGTGCAGAGTGTTCCCGTGAGTATTTTGTAGGGCTTGCTAGCGACCGCCGCACTTCTAGCGAGGTTCTGGTGCAGGTTGGGTGAGGGAATAGGGGGTAAGTCGCCAAAAAAGGAGCAATAGATACACCATCCCCGCAGGTCGGAGAGAGTGTCAAAGCGATGTTGCGCGGTTGATGGACCAGAGGTACTCCCGTACCAATGATCTACAGAGAGGCCCACGTGAGAGGCCTCCAGATGTTAGAAATTAAAGGTCGCGGAGAAGAGAATTACGTTAGCCCAACGCTCGTCACTGCCGAATCGTTTAAGGTGCTCGCCAAGGTAGCCGACCTCGTATCGATGTCCATTAACCACCCAGTATGGTCCTAAGAAGATTCGGTCTCGGTCGTATCCGCTAGTTGGTCCCGGATTAGAGTCGTTAAGATTCACCATTAACTCGTCGTATCCAGTAAGACCAAAGTTACCGTCTTGAGAGAGACTATAACTACCGCGAAGTTGGTAACGAGTTCTATTAGAAATACTTCCAGCTCCAGTAATGAATCGCTGCTCTTGGCGAAGGCGATGCGCCCACTTCACTCCGAAGAGGTCGTGTTTGTATACAACCTGCTGGAAGATTCGTTGCTCATCGATATAGGCACTATGATAATGAGAGTTGTAGAAATTAGGTGTCCACGCATACCCTAACATCGAACTAAACGCCTTCGTCCAGTTGTAGTTTAAGCCAACACGATTCTGCACTGTGGAGGCGCGGCTCCAATCATCTCCTAAACGAGGCTGCGTTTCGAGAAACAATTGATATTTTTTTTCATCATCGAGAGAGATATACGACTGGAACTGAAACCACCCTTGAAAGTCAGTAGGGGTAGAATCTGCTTGGGCATCGCCGTTCCACAGGAGCACGGCAGCGAGGAGTGAAGCGAGTATTTTTTTCATAACAAATTCTTATTATAAGCACCCCGTAGGCCAGAGCAGTGGAGGGACTTTACCTCCATTAATTCGATATATAAACATGTAACCTGTAGATTGGGCGAGTTTGATTGAAAATTTGCGAGTACGTTTAAGGACAGGAAGATCGATTCACTATTGGTAAGTATTTGCTTCGATGTGCAGAGTGTTCCTGTGAGCATTTTGTAGGGCTTGCTAGCGACCGCCGCACTTCTAGCGAGGTTCTGGTGCAGGGTGAGGGAGGGAATAGGGGGGTAGGTCGCCAAAAAAGGAGCAATAGATACACCATCCCTGCAGGTCGGAGAGATTGTCAAAACGATGTTGCGCGGTTGAAGGACCAGAGATAACCCTGTACCAAAGATCTATACCAATGATCTGCAGATGGTCACGCGCCACCCAGTCATCCCTATCCAAGCAGTGGTTACAATATCAAATGGAAGCCGAGCGCAGGGGCTTTAGAGAGAAAATTTTAACGTCGACCGGGGCAGCGACAAGCATGGAGGCAGGGGCCTCGGTCGGCTCAAAGAAACCATCGAGTCGTAGTGGTTCGGTCGACCAATGACTGCAATCGGCAGGTGAAATTTGATAAGGTAGGTGATGAACTTGCCCGCAAAAAATTTGACCCGAAGGACGAGAGGAAAACAACAGATAACGTTCGACTAGAAACCAATTGAGCGAACCAATTTCTGCGGGTCTGGTAATTTTTGGAGAGGCGTATTCAAATTTCGAACAAGCCGTTCCAGGTAATTTTCTTTGGCTGCTGAAGTCGATGCGCCCCGAGGATTTCGTGCTTCGCATGCTGGCATGCTGATAAGGCAAGTGAAACCCTCGTCTAGCGATCTCCACGGCAATCGGTTGGTTACACTCTAGGGAGAAAAACCAAACTCCAGGGTTACCCATTTCGTCGTGGACATAAGTACGCACGTTGAGTTCGTGAAACCACGAGAGCCACGGCAGCGCAGGGAGACCTGCGGGACGGACCCGTTCCATGAAAAACGGCACCAAACCCAGCCACGCTTTTCCGTCAAACGTATCTACGTAAAGGCCCGCGGGCAATCGAGCGGCAATCAGCGCCGGGTCGACTGGCCAATGAAGAAATAACAATCCTGCCCAACGCTGCAGCATGACAGGAAATTTATGTGGTGCCACTCGCACTGCGAGGCGCTGTTCGGGTGTTGGTATCATTCGTTACCGTACAAGATCCAAATAATCCCGCCAGTATGAATTAGTGCCCAGTGTGAAATTAATACATAGATAAGTAAGTTCTTAATCCTTCGTCGGGGCTACGAATTAAAAGTTACTAAGTGATCACCGGAGCCCGTCCCTACACTGAGCTGCACGAATGTTCACGAAGGTTGAAGACTTGAGTGACCGCACGCAACCGCATGCAGGTGAGATATTCGTCTAGGGTCTTGGTAACCTAATCGCGTAAGCAATGTATTCAAAGAAATAGGCTAGACAAACACTGGTTGGTAAGGGCAGATTGGTAATGCCATAGTTTAGATTGTTAGGCCTGTACGATAAGGTATGAGGCAAAAATCTTTCCATTTGTGGTTAATAAAAGATTAGCCAGGCGCTTAATAACCAAGTATCAGACTGCTACTTAAATTCTATTTACCGGTGACGCATTACAATACCACACTACTCGGCGGCCCCAGTATAGCGTAAGCTACCTTTAATAACCCACTACCTTGTAGAGGGCCTAAAAGATGGGGCAACTATTCACCCTAAAATGAGCGTGCCCGATTAGAGGTCGTCAAGAAAGGGTGTTTCCGGGGGACAACCGAGGGGCCAAATCCGCTTAAACAGCTACAAGTTTATACTGGGGTGAATAGTTGCGAAGATGATTGAAGTTAAAAAACTTTCCAAAAATTATGGTGATTATAAAGCGGTTGATCAGGTCAGTTTTACCGCTACTAAGGGGCAGATCGTTGGATTTTTAGGGCCTAACGGTGCCGGAAAAACAACCACCATTAGGATGTTATCAACATATATGCCGCCCTCTTCAGGCACCGCTACGGTCGCTGGCTTTGATGTTCTTACCGAAGCTTGTCAGGTTAGACGAAGGATCGGATATCTGCCTGAGAACCCCCCACTCTATGGAGAGATGACGGTAGGTGAATACCTGCGCTTTGTTGGGGAGATAAAGGGTGTTCCCAGAGCGCAACTTAAGAGCCAGATAGCTAATGTTATGGAGCGCTGCTTTATCACCGATGTGCGTAACAAGCTCTGTCAGCACCTCTCGCGTGGCTATCGTCAACGGGTTGGGCTGGCGCAGGCGATTATCCATGAGCCCGAGGTTATCATCCTTGATGAGCCAACAAGTGGCTTGGATCCGAAGCAGATCATAGAGATACGACAGCTTATTAAATCCCTTGGGCAGGATCGTACCGTACTCCTGAGCACCCACATCCTGCCTGAGGTTTCTATGGTATGTAACAAGGTGGTGATAGTTAATCGAGGTCGGATAGTGTTCGAAAGCCTTATAGCCGATCTAACCGGCGATAAGAGTCTCGAACAGATATTTCTTGAAAGTGTAAGTACAGATGAGGTGGTTGATGCCGCCTCGTGCATCAATCAGGGTGCTTAGATCGGACTAAACTTAGGGATAAAGATAGCTATGCGAAATATAATCGCAATCTGTAAACGTGAGCTGCTCTCGTTTTTCGTCTCACCGATAGCCTACTTCGTTATTACCGGCTTTACGCTATTGGTTGGGTACTTCTTCTTTAATTACTTCTCGATTTTTTTGCGTATGCAACAGATGTCTCAGGTTATTGCGATGCGGGGCGGGCAGCTTCCGAACCTAAACCAGACGGTAATTGAGGGGGTCTATCAGACGATGATCGTAATACTGGTCTTTCTTGTGCCGCTGCTTACTATGCGCATCGTGGCAGAGGAGAAACGGCGCGGTACATTTGAGCTGTTGCTCACCTCGCCGCTCTCTGTATCAGAGATAGTGCTCGGTAAGTTTCTAGGTCTCGCTGTTATTATATTTGTGATGCTCGGTATCTCTGCGATCTTTCCATTGCTGCTGATTATTTACGGTAGTCCTGAGGTTGCGCCGATTATATCTGGGTTCGTGGGGGTTCTGCTCTGCACCCTTGGTTTTGCCAGTATCGGGATGGCTGTCTCATCATTTACCGAGAATCAGATCGTGGCTGGCGTTAGCAGTATGGTAACTCTCCTTCTTCTGTACGTTATTCAGGCTCCGGCCGAGTCGCTTGGCGGAGTGGGTGCTGAGATCTTGCGCTATCTCTCACCGATCGATCAGATGCAGGGGTTTGTGCAGGGCGTTGTGACGCTCAGATCCATTACCTACTTTGTTAGTATGATAGTACTGGGATTGTTCTTATCGCAGCGGGCCTTAGATGCCCATAGGTGGCGATAGTTCGGATGTTTTTAAGAGATCAGGAATAGCTATGGAGATGGTGCTACGTTTTTTTGGTTATGTCGGTACAGTCTTGCTGCTCTTTGGAGTTCTCGGTGCTGTTATAGTCGGCTCATTTCTTGAGCAGCCGCTAATCGTTTTGCACCTTGTTTTGGGAACTTTATGCCTTTTGGCGTGGGGTGTGACATCGGGCCTAGCAAACATATCAGAAGCTAGCGCGGTTATCTCGGGGCGTCGTGCCCGCTTTGGTTATAACGCTGCGCTCTACACTGCGGTATTTTTAGGGCTGCTAATCGTTGTCAATGTTTATGTCTCGATTAACGACAAACGCTGGGACCTTACGGAGCAGGGGCTTTATAGTCTCTCTGAGAAGTCGGTTAAGATCGTCTCTGCGCTCGCACAGCCGATAAAAATTATCGCCATTGATGCACCGCAGTCGCAGGATAAGGAGCAGACCAGGGCGCTCCTGAATCTCTATCACTATCAGAACGATAAGCTCTTTAGTTTTGATATTATCGATCCCTCTGCTAGGCCGCTTGAGGTGGATAGCCTTGGTATGAAGCAGGGTAACCTGCTCTACATCGAGTATGGTGATGGTGTAAGTAAGGGCGTTAGTAGGATTAACACCGTTGATGAGCAGTCAATTACGAACGCGATCATTAAACTAACGCGTGGCGCCGCCAAGAAGTTCTACTATGTGCAGGGTCACGGTGAGCCGAATATTCAATCCCAGGCGCAAGGGGGCATGAAGGAGTTTGCAGATGGCTTGGTGGATGAGCATATCGTAATCGAGGGGCTGCTATTGGCTCAGACTGGTTCCGTCCCCAGCGATGCCGCTGCGGTTATCCTTGCAGCACCAAAGAAAGCACTGCAGGAGGGGGAGCGAGCAGCATTAATCGAATACGGACAGAAGGGGGGGCGCCTTGTTCTGCTTGCTAATGCAGAGGATCGTGATTCGGACGATGTCAGGATAATAGCCAAGGCGTTCGGCATAGAGGTTGGTCGTGATGTGATTCTTGATGAACAGCTACGGCTATTTGCAGGGCCACAACTTGGTGTGCAGTTCGTTGCGCAGAGCTTTAGCCCGCATCTCATTACCGGACGGCTTAATCAGACTGAGCCGCCGGTTTTTGCGTTCGCTTCAAGCGTGCTTGCTTCAAGTAGCAAGACCCCAGGGGTAACCTATACCGAGCTGCTTAAATCGGGGCCTAAATCGTGGGGCGAGAGGAACCTTGAGGATCTTTTAAATCCCAAGAGCGCCACCGCCATTAGAGACCCGGAGGATCTGAAGGGGCCGGTATCGTTAGCGGTTGCAATGGAGAAAAAACTTTCTAAGCAATCCCAAGACAAAGAGAGCTCATTCGTTCCTGAAGTTCGTGTCGTTGTTTTCGGTGACACAACGTGGCTAGAGAACGGCAATTTTAACCTCTACGGAAACCGCGATTTAGCACTCAACGTGGTAAATTGGGTGGCTGGAGAGGAAGGGGGCGTTGCGATAGGCCCCAAGAGTATCCGCGCTTCCAGCTCACCGTTCTCGCAAGCAACCTATAGCGTTATCCTTGCACTTAGTTTTATTGGACCAGAGCTGCTCCTTCTCTTCGGTCTCTTTATTTGGTGGAGAAGAAGGGTCGCCCTTGTATAGGGTGATAATTCATATAGAGGCTGTAGGATGAATATTAAAAAGACGATCGTTTTAGCCTTTATTCTGCTGCTTTCTGCGTTGTATCTAACGAAGATCTCGATTCCAACACGTGCGCGCGAGGCTAAGACACAAAGCGCCTTTGCTGTCCTTAATCAGAGCGAGATAGAGCGCATAGATCTCTCTACTATTAATGCCGCATTAGGAACGTTCCAGATAGCGCACAGCGTTGACGAAAAGAGGTTAGATGGTCAAGCAGCGGGCGGGCAGTCTAAGCTAAGCGGTACATGGACCATTGTTAAACTTATCGGCGCACCCCTTGATACTACCGAGCTAGACTCCTTCGTTACGGCTCTGATTAATCTTAAGATCGATGGGCCGATCGACGAGAAGCAGCTCTCACCTAATTTTTCGGTCTATGGACTCGATCTACCAGCGCTAACCGTGGTGGTTCATAGGGGCAAGGAGCGCTCAACTGAGGTAGCGTTCGGAAAGCTGAATTCTTTTCTCTCCAAGCGTTACGTTAAGGTATCCGGACGAAGTGGAATTTTTCTGGCGGATGAGAGCTCCTTTACCGCCCTTAATAAGGGGAGTAACGATATCCGATCTAAGACCCCACTTGAGTTTAATGTGGCTGACGTAAGGCAGCTAATTGTGCGCTCCTCACAGGGGAGCGTAACTTTAAAACAACCGGCGGTAGGAGAGTGGAAGATAACGGAACCGCGCGAGCTTTCCGCCTCCTCTGAAACGGTTGGGGAGCTTTTGCAGACCCTTGGGTCGCTACAGGTTGCGGAGTTCCTAGATGGGCAACAGGGCGATCTTGGACGATATAAGCTTGATACCCCAGAGGTTCAGATCGAGCTTACCTTCCGTGATGGACTTACCCATAACAATCGAACTGTTTCTATCTCTGCAGCTCAGAGCCCGAACGTTTTAAAGGATGAAGAGGCAGCAGTGGGTGCCTACTTTACCTATACCGGAGCTCCCTCCGTATTTAAAACAGAGAGCGACTCAGGTAAGCAGCTCACCAAGGGGGTTGATGACCTTCGGGAGCAGAGGCTTTTTAGCTTAACTGTTTCTGATATCGCAAAGGTGCGATCAAGCAGCATAGGGGGCGCCCCGGAGGTTGAGATCGCCGTTAACAGAACCGATTGGGACGTTAACGGAAAGCTAAGCGATCCGGTCTTTGTCGAGCAGATACTAGAGGATATAATAGCGCTCAAAGCGGTTGAATTTCCCCTCCCTGAATCGGTACCAACGCACGCTTTTAAAACGCCCTTTCTTATCTTGAGCATTACTAAGAAGGGCGATCTTAAGGAGCTCGTAACCCTGACGGTCGGAGCCGAGGCTAAGGGCAGCTCTGGCCCAGCCAGATATGCGCGGGTTGGGGAGCAGGGTCTTACGGTGCTTATTTCAGATATTGAAGCTAAGCGGATCGTACTGCACGAGGAGGCTCTTATAGCTGTAGCCACACCGATTCCCTCGCTTGCGGTCACCAAGGGCTCCCCGTAGCCCGTTCTATACCTGTTTTTTTGGTTTCCCACCTTTTCTCCGAGCGACATGACGGATAATCTCCGGAGTAATGTTCCGCAAGCTTTTCTACATTATACTTACGGCTGGAATCGCCACGACGCTCGTTGCAGCTCTCTTTGGTGGATGGGCATACTATTACCTGACCCGCGATCTACCACGGCTCTCTCGTATAGAGGATTATACCCCGCCTGCGGTAAGCCGAGTCCTTGCACGGGATGGCACCCTATTGGCGGAGTTTTATTCCGAGCGCCGCTATCCAGTAAAGTTGCAGGAGGTTCCGGATATGGTGCGCAAGGCCTTCCTTGCAGCGGAGGACGCCTCCTTTTATAGCCATCACGGGATCGATCCGGTCAGTATCGCGCGAGCTGTTGTAAAGAACATGCAGAGCGGCAACGCTAAACAGGGCGCATCTACTATAACTCAACAGGTGGTAAAAAACCTGCTCCTCACGCCCGAGAAGAGCTTCGTACGAAAGGGCAAGGAGGCGATACTTTCGTATCGTCTTGAGCGACGATTCTCTAAGGATGAGATCTTTGAGATCTACCTTAATCAGATCTTCTTCGGTAATAGCGCCTACGGTATAAAGGCCGCTGCTAGAATCTACTTTCATAAGGAGCTTCCGGAGTTAACCCTGGCTGAGGCTGCGATACTTGCTGGATTACCGAAGGCTCCTAGCAGCGTCTCACCCCTAAAAAATCAGAAGCGTTCCCGGCAGCGCCAGCAGCAGGTTTTAACCCAGATGGTTGAGGCGCATTTTATAACTGAGCAGGATAAGGAACGCGCGCTGCAAGAGAAGCTCACAGTCTATCCGGCATCACAACAGAATATCTTCGCATCCCCGTATTATGTAGGCGAGATACGTAGGGTCTTTCTGGAGAGATGGAGGGATCTTGATATAGATAGCGAGGGGCTCGAGATTACCACCGCGGTAGATGTCAAAGTAGATCAGCTTGCGCTTGGAGCCCTAAGAAAAGGGTTAAGGGAGGTTGATAAACGGCGTGGTTGGCGTGGGCCACTCTTTAAGATGAGCGAGTCGGAGTACGCTATAAAATATGGAGATGGTCTGGTAGATGATAGCGCGCCATATCCAGCTTTTGTTCGCTCAATAGCTAGAGGGTCCGCAAAGCTACTTGTTGGTAAGCAATCAATAACCCTTGATCTTAACGATGCAGGGTGGGCGAGGAAGCTCCTGTTGCGCGATGATACTACCCGCTTCGGACTCCCTGCTGATGTAGTGCGGCAGGGTGATATCATTGAGGTTTCGCTACGAGAGCCCACTCCAGATGTTAAGGGGGAAGAGAAGAAACCAGCAAGGTACGTGCTTGATCAGACCCCAGAGATTGAGGGTGCAGTAGTTCTGATCGATCCGACCAGTGGTGAGGTGCGCGCCATGGCTGGAGGATACGATTACAATCAGAGCCAGTTTAACCGCGCTACACAGTCCCTTAGACAACCCGGGTCGGCCTTTAAGCCGGTCATTTATCTCGCAGCAGTAGATAAGTTTCGCTATACACCAGCAACCATCCTGGTCGATGCCGCCCGTACCTTCAAGGTTGGAGATACGCTCTGGACCCCAGCCAACTTCGACGAGAAGTTTCTTGGACCTATCACGCTAAGAACTGCCCTTGAAAAATCGAGAAACCTAGTCTCCGCTGATATCGTTTCACGTATCGGAGTGGAGGCTGCCATTCAGTATGCCCGACTCCTTGGTATCACGAGCCCACTTGGCCGTAATCTTTCGCTCTCGCTCGGAAGTAGCGAAGTAACCCCACTTGAGATGACGAGAGCCTATGGAGTTTTTCCAGCAAAGGGGGTGCTCTTTAATTCGGTCTTTGTGACCAAGATACAGGATAGATTCGGCAAGGTTCTGTACGACTACGAGGCCGAAAGGGTTGGCAAGGGGCAGCAGGTAATCAGTGAAAATAGCGCCTTTATTATGGCTAATATGATGAAGGGCGTAGTTAATAGCGGAACTGGGTACAAAATTAAGGAGCTGGAACGCCCGGCAGCCGGCAAGACCGGCACCTCAAACGATCAGATGGATACCTGGTTTATCGGATATACCCCGACCTGGGTATGCGGAGTATGGGTCGGATTTGACCAGAAGAAACAGATCGGCCCAAAGGAAACGGGCGGCGTGGTAGCAGCACCGATCTGGCTCTATCTAATGCGTGATTTCTTAAAGTATCAGGAGGACACAGCTAGTGAGTCCGTTGGACGTGAGGCTAGGGCAGAGGCCGAGCGTCTCGGTATCGCATATACCCCCCCAGTTGTAACGGAGCAGCTTGATTTTAGTATTCCAGAGGGAGTTAGCCCATTTTGGGTTGATAAATCTAGTGGCCGAAGGGTCTCGGAGGGAGCAGCAGGTGGGTTCCTAGAGTATTTTATCAATGGCACAGAGCCCGAGGAGGGAGCCGCGCCCCTTGATGAGGAATATGAGACGAGCGCTAGTTCGTACCTTGAGTCGCCAGATCTGTAGCGCAGTATGCAGCTAGCGCCCACCCTCTCTAATCAATTAATTTCCGCAAGTAGCTGATCTATTGTAACTATCAACAGAAAATCGATCGATTTTACTATCCTTATCTACCATATTCTTAAAATTCTCACCTTCCACGATTCTTTAGCCTGCCCTCCTTGATATAATCGAGCCTTATCTTACAGGGCGCTTTAGGGGGTAACTCTATGACCTATCCAGGCCTCAAATATACCGACAAGGATCTGCGCAGCATCGCGGCGTCCATTGATCTAACTGCAGAATTTATCACCCTTGGAAAAATCCCAAAGGAGCGGGAACAGAGCCAACTTTTAATTCAAAAATTTAACAGCGATACGATGCTCCTTATGGGGTATCGTGCCCTGCTTAATGCCTTCTACGCAAAACCTGACTCACACTTCGAGGTTCTGCTCCCACTACTCCAGGAAGCCGCCGAGGCCCTTCCATCATATCATCAGCCCTTGCTCTACTCTTCCCACCAATCACAAAAACAAGAGGCGGCACCTGAAGATGTCGCCAAAAGTGTTAGTGAGGGGCACTTTCAGCGTGCCCTTAGTCCGCGACCCGAAGTTGAATCGTGGATTAATTCAACTGTCTCCGAAACATTTGAGATCCTAAAAGAGTACTCTTTTAGATCTATCTCATCAGGCAACCAGCTCGCACAACTGACGATCGGATTGCGGTTTGCCTACGGACAGCTCTTGTCCGCTGTCAATAACTACATCGCTGCGCCCAATGAGACTGGGATGGCAGGGGCCCAGTCGTTTGCTGCCTCGATGATGAAAGATCTTCGCACAGCACTTCTTATTGCAACAATAAGTCGTATACTTCAGTATGCCCCATTTGAGGGAATATTACAGGACTACTTTAAGGCCCTAGAGTCCTCCGCGACCAGTGAGCAACGGCTGAAAATAGAGTCTCTTTCAGCCCGTTCTCAGTTCGACACACTACGACGCACTCTTAATATATTTCAGTCAGATCGAGAGCAGATTTTTAATGCCCTTACTAGCGCTTGCCTGTGGGATATATTTCTGGAAAACGGGCTACCAAACCTCCGGGAATTTCTCAGCAGTCAGTCAAAGCCTCCGGTTTCCAACTCGTACTTTGTCGCTGGGCAGATATCATTCGTTGACTTCTCGTCAGACCCGAAAGATCCACCAGTTCTAGGTACGTTCGACTCACACGCTAATAAACAGTGCCTTACCACTCCATCACAAAATTACAAGGACCAAGGGTTCCAACTGGGGGGGATTGCGCTTGAATCACGTCTTCAGTTCTTCGCTCGAGGGGGCTTGGGCCTGCACATAGATGAGAACGCTAAGGTATTTCCAGCCTGGGATCTGCGCTTAATAGCAGAACCGAGGCACATTAACATAGAGGCCGCGCGCAAGGTTGTTCAAGATACGCTTGCAATCGAGCGGTCTAAAATTGGATCGCTCTGGATCTCTCATCCTGAGGTGCTGAGCATCATAAGCGATCGCGAGCCAACGATTGTTATCTTCGAGGGGGCGCAGGTAACCATACTCGGGACTTGTATGCCCGGTAGTACGACTAGAAATGAATTCTTCTCTAAAGTAGGCGCCTGCTCGGTCGAGAGCGTTATCACCCGCACCTCCATTGAGTTTGTAACTCCTGAGCTATGGTTTGCCCGAATAATTGTCGCCTCTCCGGCACCACCAGCTCTACCCCCTAAACATGTAGCTCTCACATCGGAGCAGCAAAGACAGAACGAGCGCCAAGAATTTCGCGACTCTATTCAGCGCACTGGACAGATGAATTACCGCGAATTCGTGGCCTCTCTGTCAGCTTGGAATGTAGTCGAAACTAATGATGGTCACGGTGGCCACGGCTCGCTTAAACGGGTGGTTAATGGCTCTGAGCTACGCACAGGCACATGGTCGAAGCTGCGTACCCCTGATCGTTACATAAACTTCGCGCGCATGTATGAGATCCTGGATGCCCTGCGCATCTCAGTTGCTGATTATGCTAGGGCCCTGCGTGGCAGCCGCTGAGGAACAGCGGATGCTACTGATTTAAGATTATGTGTTCAAAGAAAGGGGACCTTGACAGTAGTGCTGTATGCAGCTAGCGCCCACCCTCTCTAATAAAGACCGTAAGCTTCTCGATCCTATCCCCACGCCGTAGTTGCTTGAGCGTATCAAGCCCAGCAACTACTCGACCGAAGATGGTATAATTTCCATCCATATGGGGAGCGTCTTCCAACAGAAGGTGAAACTGACTTCCACTGGAGCGGCGCTCCGGATTTACCGTTTTTTTTGTTGCAGCGATCGTATCAGGTTTGCGCGCCATACCGAGGGTGCCGAGGATATGATTGCGGCGGCTGAACTCAGGTGAAAGGGTATATCCTGGACCACCAAGGCCGTTACCAAGTGGATCTCCGCCCTGAATTATGTAGCCCTGCTGAAAGAGATGAAACTGAACCCCTGAATAGAAATTCTTATCTGCCAAGTATTTAAAGTTCGCCACATGCCACGGCGCCTCCTCGGGAAAGAGCTCGATAAAGAGCCGCCCCTTAGAGGTCTCCATAATAGCACTTCTAATTTTAAGTAACTCAGCTTTTGGAGGGAGCTCAAAGGGGGGCTCCTGCTCGGCGTTGGCGGCTAGCGGTATAAGGGCTAGCGTAAAGCAAAGAGTGGTAAAAATAGGAATAATTACAAAGCGCCGTAGTTGTGAATGTAGCAAAGCTTTCACTATATGGAATCCCTCGAGTTTTTAACTAGATACGCCATAACATATTGTATCTTATAGCTCTTACCCACGGCTCTCACTGTATATATATAGTATAGGCTAAAGGTAACTAGTCAGCATATTCCAGAAATATTTGCCTACGGTAATGACACTCAATAGCCCCTAAGGGGCCGATATGCGGAGCCCGTCCAGCAGCGCAAGCTGCTTGCGCAGCAATGCGGTGGGGGTGATAACAACCCCTCAGGGGTCGATTTGCGGAGCAAATCTGGGGTGATAACATTAACTAGTCACAAAATCTGCCGTCCCCGATCAGGGGACGACCAATCGAATTACCTATGAAACTTCGCCGTAATCTGAGTAGCTTGAATCGCGACATAAAACTACGGTGACCAGTTACGGCTAATCCTTCAGTAGTTTCCCCTTTATGTCGATACTTACTGTAAGGGCTCTTGGGAGGGGCTTGCAGATGTGGCTAAGTATTCGCAATGCCATAGGGTTACATGTGATGGAGAAGCTTGGAGTTAACCGACCCCAGGCGCTTGTCTGGGGCGTTAGTACGCTTGCTGTGCTTGCAACCTTACTTTTACATAGTTTCTCGGCTAATGCTGAGGGGCGCGCGCGCCAGGATAGGCCAATAGATGTTGTGCTGCTCTTGGACACATCTGGAAGCATGATTAAAACAGATCCGATGCGGCTGCGCTATCAGGGTGCAAAGCAGATTACACAGTTCCTGAATAATGGCGATCGACTCGCCATTGTTGGATTTTCTGGGAAAACGCAACTCGTACAAGCTCTCAAGCCCTATACCGCTGATCAACGCCCCGTTATTGAGAAAGAGATCGAAAATATAAAGACCGAGGGGCAATATACCGATCTGCTTGAAGCTGTGAAGATCGGTAGAGAGATCCTTGAGTCGCAACCACGCGCGGAAGCTGGACGTGTGATGCTTCTATTATCTGATGGAAAGATGGAGCCAGATCCAGCGCAGGGCATGCCGTTCGCAAGAACCCTTGAGCTTATCCACGATGTACTACCCGGCATAAAGGCAAAGGAGATAGCGATTTATACCCTGGCATTTAGTGATCAGGCAGATCGCGCGCTGCTTGGTGAGATCGCTGGAGCAACTGATGCAATAGGCTTATATGCAGCGACCCCCGCAGACCTCAATAAAACTTTCGCAGAGCTCTTTACGGCCATGAAGCCTGAGCCAGCCGTTTCTAGGCCTGGCAAGGAGCTACACATTGATGACGGAATTGAAGAGGCTACCTTCTATATAAGCCATACTCCTAACGCATCTATCACCTTAACAAGCCCCAAGGGTGAACGCCTGAACGGAGCCAATGTTGCAGAGCATGTCAGTTGGTTCGCAACTGAAAAGTTCGATATAATAACGGTAAAAGAGCCGGAATCGGGGGACTGGGAGATTAACGGCGTCGAGTCAGCTGAGCAGTTTACAGCTGTTATGACCAACTTAAAACTTGCCATTGATTGGCCGATCTTAGTGCGCTCTCAGAATGCTACTCTTATACAAGCACGATTATACGAAGGGGAGAGGCCAGTTGTACTTCCGGAGATGAACAGCGTTAATAAGTATGCTTTTCAGATTATCCCAACCGATAGCGTATCGGCCCCTATTCTAGAAGGGGTGCTTAATGATGAGGGCAACGAGGGGGATCTGACCAAGCGTGATGGGATCTTTTCAAAGATGATTTATATTCAAGATCCAGGTGAGTATAGGATGACTGTCTCTGCTAAAGCTCCAACCTTTTATCGAACACAGCCCCTACCGTTCAAAGTAAAACCACCCCTGATTACCTTTGAAGTATTATCTGGAGATGATCGTGCTGGTCATAAGAGTAAGCACGTGCAATCCGGTAATGCAGGTGAGCATACACAATCTGGGCACTCCGAGGGTGTTAAGGAAAGTGAGAAAGATAGTATAATTAATGGAGACGAACACTGGGCCTTTAGGGCTAAGCTAAGTAAGGAGGCTACCTCTTTCAGGGAGCTCTCGGTGATACTGGTCGCTAGTTTAGAGGGGCGTAAGCGTTACGAAATACCGCTTAAGCGCTCGATAGGTAATGCCCTGGAGTATGAGGTTCAGGCGGACGCCCTTCCGCTTGATGGGAGTTATTCACTGCAAGCGGTGCTTAAGGGAACGACCAAGAATCGTCAGGAGGTTGAGGAGGAGACAGATGAGATATCATTTAAGCGCACAACGGTGCGACGATACGGTGAAGCGCCGGTTAATGTCGTTGTGCGAGAGGTGCAACCTGCAAGTAAAGAGCCCGAATTCCCTATCATTCCGATAGGTATAATAACCGTGGCTAATCTGCTGATTGGAATTATAACGTATAGGATCTTAAAAAAAAGGTCGGCCCTAAGATTAAACGGAGCTCCTAAGTATATTCCGCAGAAGAGCTTAGTAGATGCGATTGTAGATTTAGAGGGACGAGTATCAAAAAGCGAAGTTGGTATAGATGATCCGATCTTTGAGCCAGTAGTAACCAAGAATAAATCGACTACAGCGGAGAATCGGGAGAGGAGCACAGGTAAAGGAGCTCTACCGTAACACACAGCATGGCACTGATTATTCTTATCGTTGGTATCCTCCAGGCTGCAGTTGTCGGTGTCGTTATATTCCTACGTGCGCGGGCTGTTAATGCTGGTCGCGAGAGCGTTTATGCCAATGTGCTGGCAGAGGTAGGGGAGAAACGAGCGCTTTGGACCAGAATTCAAGAGCTCTCGCATGAGATGGCGGATCCACAGCAGCTCTTATTAAGTGCTAAAGCCTTTACTACGGCGCGCGAGTCGCTCAAGGCTGAGCGCGGCCGCGTAACTATCGCGCAGGCGGAGTTGGATATGATAGAGGTTCGTTTAAGAGAGCTTGAAGAGATCACGCGTGAGCTTGAGGCCAGCACCACAGAAACTAAGGAGGAGCTTAAAATTCTGCAGAGAAAGGAGGAGGATCTCAAATCTAAAAACGATCATTTACGAGTTCAGATCGCTGAAACAACCAGTAAGATGGAGACTATCATGTCCGAGATCGAGATGTCAGCTCAGATGCAGGAGCAGGTACTAAAGCTGAGAGGCGATCTTTTACAGTCAGAGGAGCAGGGACAGACCCTTTTAAACGAGATTCAGAGGGGAAATGAGCAGTATTTTATCTTAAAGCGCAGATATGACGCCCTCGATGTAGAGTACGCACAGCTCTATCAGCAGTTTAATGAAGGGCAACATTAGCAACTGCTACAGCATATCCTGCGGATCAAGGTCAAAGACCAGTCTAATATTTTTAGGCTCTACAAACTGCCTCTTTATGCGCTGCATAACGTGCTGCAGGAGCGCAGCAGTGGGTGCCTTACATAGAATATGATAGCGCCAAAGGCTGCGAACCTTTTCAATTGGGGCAGGTGCCGGCCCAAGCATCGTTACACCAAGCTGTAAGCAGATAGCTGAAAGCTCTGCGGCAAGTAGTCCGGCAGCTTTCTGAGCTGCAATCTTATCCTCGGCCGCAATAATAACTCGAAGCAGGCGGTGGAACGGGGGATAGTCCAGCTTTTTGCGGAGATCGAGCTCTAACTCTGCAAACTTAAAGTAGTCCGCGCGCACAGTTTGTTGCAGGCTTAAGTGTGTTGGAACGCGGGTCTGTAACGCAACGTGCCCCTGTTTTTCACGCCGTCCAGCACGTCCAGAAACCTGCGTTAAAAGCTGAAAGGCGCGCTCGGCTGCTCGAAAGTCAGGTACATGTAAGCCCACATCACAATCAACGATGCCAACAAACGTTACGTCGGGAAGGTCGTGTCCCTTTGCGATCATCTGAGTACCGACTAGGATATCAACGCTACGCTCGCGAACTCGGCCAAGTATATCGGTATAATCTGCTATTGAACGTACGGAATCACGATCGAGCTTTGCAAGGCGCGCCGCGGGCAAAAGCGTTGCAAGTTCCTCGTATACACGTTCAGTACCGGCGCCGCGGTTAGTAAAGATCGATTCACGTTTAGCTGGATCGAGGCTAAGATCCTCGCGTGCCCCACATCCAGCACAGATCACCGGCGGGGGAGTTGAGAAACCGCAGAAATGACAGAGTAGTGAGTTGTTTTTTTGGTGGTAGGTTAGAGTTACGCTACAGTGCGGACATCCAACGACATGTTCGCACGTTGAGCACTGCATGTAGGTTGCAAAACCCCTTCTATTATAGAGCACAAATGCCTGTTCACCGGAGCTGAGGGTATTTTGAAGGCCCTGTAGGAGCTGCGGCGAGACGCTCTTTGAGGACATCTCCCAGGGCTTAATCTTATTAAGGTCGATTATTTTGTAGATTAACGGCGGAGATGTATAGAAGCGGTGGGTTAGAGCCAGCAAAACATGCTTGCCAGTTTTAGCGTGATGATACGTTTCGAGCGAGGGCGTTGCCGATCCAAGTATGATCGGGCACTTTGAGATCTTAGCGCGAACTATGGCGAGGTCGCGGGCATTGTAACGCAGCCCTTCTCCCTGTTTGAATGAATGGTCATGCTCTTCGTCTATTACGATTGCGCCCAGATTATCTATCGGAGCAAAGATAGCCGAACGCGCGCCGATCGCAACCCGCACACGCCCGGCAAGTAGATTCGCCCAGTGTTGCCAGCGCTCACTTGGTTTTAAGCCACTGTGGAGCAGGGCAACCGGCTGCTTAAGCCGCGCTTCAAAGCGTTCAATTAACTGCGGAGTTAAGGCGATCTCCGGCACAACTATCAGAGCAGAACGCCCGTGCTTGAGTGCTTCAATAATGACCTCAAGATAGACCTCTGTCTTGCCACTACCGGTAACTCCGTGCAGCAGAAAGCTTGAGAACGATTCTGCGCGAACCTCCTTACAGATCTGATCTACAGCCTGTTTTTGTTCAGCTGTAAGGGTATCATAGAGCGAGGTAAGGTCTGGCTTGTGGAGGCTCTGCGAGTTGTCAGGAAGCTCCTGCTGCTCTATTAGTCCAATTTTGATTAGGGTGTTAATGGTCAGGGCCGAAGCAGGGAGTAGCTTTCTAAGCCGCGAGATATGAATCCAGCCCCCGCTAGCAACAAGTTGCTCAAAGACCCTGCGTTGAGCGGCTCTCAACTTTATAGCGCCCAACTCTATAGAGGTCGTCTGAGCAACGGCACGCAACATCGGATCGGAGCGCCCAAATGCAGGCAGTGGGATCGCAAGGTCTAGAACCTTCGAGAGCGGCTCGGCGTAGTACTTGGCGATCCATTCAAAGAACTCAAGATGCTGCGCCGAGAAGGCCGCTATCGGAGGGGGCTCACTAGCGATTGATTTAATCTTTACGGAGCGCGCCCCCATCTCTGCTAGGCTTTTGGCCTCACGCGCAGAGTCCTTAGAGATTATAAATCCCGGAACTCGACGTTTTCCGAGGGGCAGCATAACGATACTTCCTACCTGGAGACCGGGGTGTATCGCAGGGTCGTAGCCATAAAGGTACTCCCCCTGTAGAGGCGAGATTACAGCCGAAAGGAAGCGTTGCGGAGAGGGGTCTTCCACTATCTCAGCGATATTAAGAAGCGGTATCTGACTCATGGGCAGTGATGGCTAGGCAGCTGCATAGTACTCCGTTAGCCCTAACTTGAAAGCCGATTTTGCATAGAAAAGCGGCCGAAGGGGGGGTAATTCTGGGGCATAGGTTGCAAATTATATAGGAGGGTTAGCCTGGCGAAACAAAAGGGAGGTCCCACCCGAACGTACAGCTGGAATATGGCAAGTGGAAGGTGGCGGTAGGTTGGCGCATGGATTTTTTAACGCTCAAGAATAGAATCCTGGAACGCTCCTCCTCCTTAGTTGGGGTCGATCTAGGTAGGGGAGCTATTCGTGTTGTCGAGCTCGGCAGTTGTAGAGGAGCTAGCTCTGGCATAGCTACTCCTGTGCGCTGGGGGGTACGAGAGATAAAATCAGCTGCTTATGGTAGTGAGGAGCGCTTGGCAGCTAGCCTAAGGGAGCTTCTGATTGAAGCTAAGATACGGTCGCGGCGGTTTGCCGTGGCGCTACCCGCGCAGAGGGTCTTTACGAAGGTACTTAGGTTACCGCAAGGCCCCCTGGAGGAGCTCGCCTTAAAGGTGCATTCAGAGGTCATAGCAGAGACCGCACTTAAGCACGATCAGATTCAGATCGACTATACGGTATTACCTTCGCCTAACTTATTAGAGCACCGTGTCTTCGTTGCCGTAGCGCGCAAAGCCGATCTGCGTAGCGTTGTATCTGTTATAGAGAGGATCGGTGGAGAGGTTGTTATTGTGGATATAGAGCCGCTAGCGCTCTACAACGCCTGGTACCACTATCGGCCAGACTACTGCGCTAAAACCCTTGCAATAGTTCAGATCAATCCCTGCTATGTCGGGGTCAGCATCTATCGAGATCGGGTACCTGTAGTGCTTCGAGAATTTCCTAAGGATGCAAGTGAAAATGGTGCGCAGGTAGTTGCGCGCCTAGGGGAGGCTATCGCCGGTGAGATACGCTTAGAGGCTGGCGCACACTTAGAAGCAGTAGAGCATGTTTTAATATCGGGGGAGCCGCTAATTGCCAAGGGCGTTCAGCAGATACTGCAGGGGGCCGTACAGGCAAAAATCTGCCTTGGAGATTCCATCATGGAGAGCGAGCTTAGTGTCGCAGTTGGTTTGGCGCTTAGGGGGTTTTAGTGGAGCTGTGCGGGTGATGATAACAGTAAACTTCCTAAGAGCTGAGCAAAGCGCCAAGATATTAAGGGTTAAACAGCACCGCCAACTCTGTATGACCGCCCTATTCTCATCGGTTGTGTGCCTGCTTGTCGCTATTATGCTGAAAAAATATACCGCCGAGTTAGAGAGCACCCTCGATGCTCTACGTGCTGACCACAGGGTTGCGAATCTAGTCAAGCAGCAACAGGGGCAGGTGCTGGCGCAAAGGAGTCAACGTAATCAGATCGTAAGGCTAGTTGAGGATCTTCATATCGAGAGGAGCGGCACAGCTGGCGTCAGTATTATTCTGCGGGAGATTATTAACG
Organism: Pseudomonadota bacterium; assembly: GCA_026390555.1. Taxonomy (NCBI): domain Bacteria; kingdom Pseudomonadati; phylum Pseudomonadota; species Pseudomonadota bacterium. Next base: position 10,191 of record JAPLFS010000021.1, on the reverse strand, counting down.
CGTTACCGGCAGCTCTCTGGCTCTCTGATATTGAGCAGGGCAGGGAGGGGGTCCGTTTGTTGGGGTATGCCGATAGAGCTGAGGATCTCTCCACATTCGCGCACACCCTGGAAGAGGGCCAACTATTTTCTGCCGTAAGGGTTGACGCAACTAGCAGGATTCAAAGCGGAGACGGGAGGGGACGCTCCTTCGTTGTGCATCTTGCACAGCAAAGGCCGAGCGAGCCAGATCCACAGATTGAGAGGTAGTGAGTGAGTATGATTATGGTGAAAAATATCGGGACTAGATCTAGATGGGAGCTCAATTCACACAGGATGCTGCTAGCCAGCAGCACAGGTGCGGTTATCCTAGTCTGTTGGTTTATATTTCTTGGTAGCGCTGTTGAGGGGTGGTGTTGGGTATCTGAGGAACGCAGTAGAATTACGAAACTTTCAGTAGATCTACAACTGCTGGAGCTAGAGAGTGGCGAGATAGAGCAGGGAGCATTATTTGCGAGGTCGGAGGGCACTAGCGTACTCGATCGCCTTGAGGGATTGGCTGGTAGGCTCTCACTTGAACTCAGGTCGTTTACCAGAGAGGAGCCGATATCACATGGGCCCGTACTGGAAAGGAGGGGGAGTATAGTTCTGATAGGGAGCTTTCAAGAGCTACTTAACTTTTTAGAGCAGCTTGAGCGCAACGCTCCAGAGCTCCTGATCAGCGAGCTTCGGATCACGAGTGACCCAGAAAGTAGGGGGCTGGATACTGACCTTACAAGGGTTGTTACCCTCTCGTGCACGATCTCGCAGATCGAAGCCGCAGATCTAAGTCACGGAATAGAACGCCGTCCCCAGTAGGCGGTGTTTACAGTAAATTAAAAAGCGACCTTTCTGCTAGGTAGTACGCCGTTCTGCTGTCTTTGATGGGTTTGATTGCACTTGCTTAGCAGGATCGGTGTGTGCTGCAAACTTTCCGCGACCTTTCTAGCGACCGGACCATCTCATCTCGAGAGCATGAATTTATCCGAGGAGCGCCACGTGCATAGAGTGCAGATCCAAAAATAGCAAATTTCCAGGATAAAATGCGAAGTAGGTAGTTGTTTGGCGTTATTTTTAGAGGGTCCCATAAGGGGAAATTTCTCATGACGTTAGTACATATAAATATTATGCGAACAGCGCTGCTAGTCAGTTGCGCTATCCTTTCTGCATCAGCAGAGTTGTGCCGCGCTGAGCCGATAGTCCTTAAATCCAATGCGATTTCTGGCTCTGGGATTAGGCCACTCCTACCACCCGATACAATGACGATCGATATCTCTGAGCCTTCTAAGTCTCTGACCAGCATACAGCCAAGCACCAACACCAAGTCTAAGCAGCTAAGTGCCAAAGAGGCTAAGCCAACACTAAAAACTATTCAGGATTTACAACCGGTACAGGATAAGAATCCAAGCACAACGATACTGGCACGCTCGGCGGGCTCAATCGGTATAAAGATCTCACATATCACAGGGGTCGATACGATCTCTCTTCAAACAACTGGGCATACCCCAAAGTACTCAGTTCAGCGCTTGAGTAATCCAGCTAGGTTGGTTGTTGATGTCGAGGCTGAAAAAGTTAAAGCAAGTCGCAAGATGCCCGTATCGGATCTTAATTTCATCTCTGCCATACGCCTAGGAGCACACTCCGATCGGAGCCGAGTTGTGCTTGACCTTTCAGAGGGCAAGCAGATTCAGCATGAGGTACTAGTTATAAACGGGTCTATCGTTGTTACACTTAGGGGTATAGTAGCATCCGAGCAGGTTTCCGTTGTAGCGAGATCCTCAAAAACAGATGCAACACAAAAACTCGAAAACGATAAGATAGAGGTAGAGGGGCTAGGAAACGAGGAAGCGACAGCTTCTAAGACCTTCGCCGATATAGTTAGCGATCAGAAGATCGATAGGGATGTAGGCACTGAGCTGAGCGTAGCCGCAGCAGACACAGAAGCTGAGACGCTCCTCGCAGCAGTAGCCCCTGCCAAGGGTGCAGCACCTACAGAGATCACAAAACTGTCGTTAGAAAACGGGCAAACATTAACCGGGCAGGTGGCTGAACTTCTCACTACAGAGAAGTGCCCCATCTGAGTATGTGCTGACGCTAAAGGGCAGCACCCTTTCAGATACAGTTACGAAGGGGGCGCTATTTTCAGACTCTCCAAAATCAGTGATTAGATCTGCACGACCTATCGTTGCTGGTAAGGATGTGCTCGTTAGGATCTTTTCTCAACCTAGCGCATACCTTACGGCACGCGAGCATAACGGAGCGGTGATCGTTGAAGAGACGCACGATCTAGCCAGGGTGGTAAGTGATATTAGAGCACAACTTGCACCACCTGATAAGAAGGACGAGAAGGAGTTGAAGAATCAAAAGAACGAAAAGGTGCAGAAGGATAAAAATGAGCCAAAGGCGGAAACTAATCAGAAAGGCAAACAGGCCGAAGTAGTAGCAAAAAACCCAGATACTGATAAGAAGCCCGTAGTTGTGAAGGTTAAGGGCAAAAATACAGTAGGAGGAATATCAGAGGCAGATCTCGATGCGCTGCTTGGTGATAAATCAAGTTATAGTGGGCGCCTCATCTCCCTCGATCTTCAGGATACGGATATCGATAACGCGCTCAGAATCATCGCAGAGGTTTCAAACCTCAATATAGTTGCAAGCGAGGAGGTAAGCGGCAAAGTTACACTTCGCCTCCTTGATGTTCCATGGGATCAGGCACTAGACGTAATCCTTAGGAGTAACGGACTTGATAAGGTTCTTGAGGGCAACGTGATGCGGATCGCTTCAGTTGAGAAGTTGCGAGTTGAGCGTGAGAACCTAAAGCATGCACAGGACGCAGAGGAGGAGCTTGAGCCGATTGGTGTTAAGTATCTAAGGGTCAGCTACGCAAAGGCAGCGGAGATGAAGATCCTTGTAGAGACCGTTCTCTCAGAGCGAGGATCTGTTGCTTACGATGAGCGATCAAATCAGATAATCGTGAAGGATGTTAGGAACGGGCTCAAGAACGTAGTGGAGCTTGTTAGCAAGCTCGATCTTCGTACCCCACAGGTGCTCCTTGAAACCCAGATCGTCGAGGCTAGTCGCAACCTTTCGCGTGAATTGGGTAGCGAGCTTGGATTCCAGTATATTCAATCACCATCGACTGGAAACGGTACGGGTCTTAACTTTCCATCCTCGGTCTCGATTGGTGGTAGCACTGTACCTGGTACGACCACCGGTTCCTCTTTCCCGGCCGCTGTAAGTGCTGCGGGTGGATCTGCGGTTAGTATGCTCTTTGGTAGCGCCGATGGCACAAAGAGCCTTGAGTTCAGACTCTCGCAGCTTGAGCAGGAGGGGCGCATCAGAATTATCAGTCGACCAGCCGTAGCAACAACTAACAACAAAGCGGCACAGATTAAGAGCGTTGAGAAGTTCAGAGTTAAGCTTCCTAACGGAGGACTCTCGGTAGCAACAGGATCTGGTGCACAGGCCAATGGAGCTGGCGCTACCGCTACTGAGGTTATCGAGGCCGGCATTACGCTTAATGTAACTCCGCAGGCCTCCCCAGATTACTTTATCCTGCTCGATATTAAGGCCAAGTCTAGTACCTTCGGATCGAAGGAGGTGGATAAGATTCCTAACGAGTTCGAGCGTAGCGCCAGCTCAACTGTGCTCGTATCGAGTGGGCAGACCTTTGCACTTGGAGGAATTTACAAGATTACCGAGGGGGACCGGATTTCAGGGGTACCGTTTTTTAAGGACATTCCGGTGCTCGGTACCTTCTTTAGACGAAGTGTCGTTGACGATTCAGATGAGGAGCTTCTGTTCTTCATCACGCCGCGCATCGTTGAGGGAAGTTTCGACGACGCAAGTATGAAGGCCGCGAGCTAAAACGAAGGTTAGAGGGTATATGCAAATAACCATAAGAAAGTACGCGATCATCGGCATAGCATGTGCCGCTTCCGTTATAATCTTGGCGTGTGGCGGTAACGGCGCTGCGAATAACGATCAGGGCGTATCAGTAACGTTTCTTGGTATCTACGGATCCGTTCCAACTCCTAATCAGGGCGGCGGCACTGGCAATACCAGTCGGGGCTGTGTTCAGATACCCGCACCCCTTGGTATTACAAGCATTGTGTTGGGAGATAGTAGTGCTAGGACCACCGCGGCGGTTGGTGTGCAGAACAACCTTTCTGGGCAGTTCTTTAGAGCCGATCGCATATTTTTGGATTACTTTATACCGGGCGCAGCTCTGCAACCTCCATCAACTAATTTACTGGTCACCGTGTTTGCTGGTCCAGCAGAGGCTGGTAGCCAAGGTGGAGGCCAAGGTGGAGGCCAAGCTGGTGGAGTAGTAGCCACCCCAGTATCAAGTCTTCCTCCCACTTTTAATAGGAACTGCAACACCGCCTTTGCGCTTACATCGATTGTTCCCGCAGTAATAACGGAGTGGCTCAACGTTAACAGCGCCTCCCTACCGGCGGCACCGTATATCCTAGAGGTAACGGCCAGGATCACCGGTATTTCATCGTCGGGCAAGGTTTACGAGACCAATCCAGCATTCCTTCCTATCGATGTATTGCCGCAGGGCTCGGCTCAGGCTAGCGCTAGCGAGGCTGACGCTCAATTTGTGGATGATTCGGAGATCTCTGATCCGGATAAATTTAATGATGACTGGATCGGGGACGGGGATGTCGCCCCAGAGCCTGAGGTAGAGCAGGATGAGGACCTTGATACTGAGATCGTCGTAGAAGAGTAGCCCTACATAGCCAACATATTGATTTCACGACGCTTGATCGTAAAAAAAACTACAGCGGTCTTGGCTTTACCCCCGATTAATGGCTAGGATGTCGCCTTATGGACATTAACGACATCGAGCACATCATTAGGATCCTCAAACAAAATGAGGTAACCGAGTTTGAATTAGAGCAGGACGGCACCCGCGTTAAGTTGGCCCGTAACGCTGCAGGCGCCTATACGCAGCTTGAGTCCCGTATGGATATGGTGCCAGCTGTGCATGTCGGTGCGCAGCATGCAGCCCCATCCAATGGTACTGGACCGCAGGAGGACCTTGGTCGGTATGTGAAGGTTGAATCACCACTTGTTGGAACCTTCTACCGCAAACCATCCCCAGACGCAGAGCTGTTTGCCAAGGAGGGAGACATTATCTCCAAGGGCGCTACCCTTTGCATCGTTGAAGCTATGAAGCTGATGAACCCGATAGAGGCGCCTAGCTCCGGCAAGATCGTAAAGATACTTGTAACCGAGGGCAAGGTAGTTGAGTTCGGCGAAGTTCTGTTTCTGATCGATCCAGCGGTCTAATCTAATGAAATCACTACCGTTCCAGAAAATTTTGATCGCCAATCGCGGTGAAATCGCTCTCCGTATTATTCGTGCCTGCCACGAGCTCGGTATTAAAACGGTAGCCGTGCACTCAACGGCTGATGAAGATGCGTTGCACGTCAAGCTTGCGACTGAGAGCGTCTGTATCGGCCCGGCGCTTGCCAAGGATAGCTACCTTAATATCGCTTCTATTATGTCTGCTGCTGTAGCAACTCGTGCCGATGCGATCCATCCTGGATATGGTTTTCTAAGCGAGAATTCGGCCTTTGCCGAGATATGTGAAAGTTGTGGCATCACCTTTATCGGACCAAGCGTGCGTAATATGCGCATTATGGGCGATAAGGCGCGTGCTCGTCGAGTTGCCGATAAGGTCGGTGTTCCGACTATTCCGGGAGATAGCAAGGGGACCCTCGATCCTGCAGAAGCTCTTAAGATAGCCGATAAGGCTGGATATCCTGTGCTACTTAAGGCCTGCGCCGGTGGTGGTGGGCGTGGAATGAAGATCGTAAAGGGGCCGGAGGATTTCGTCTCCACATTTCAGATGGCTCAGCGCGAGGTAGAGGCCGCCTTTGGAGATGGGCATATCCTAGTAGAGAAGTACCTCCCCTGTGTTCGCCACATCGAGGTTCAGGTTGCAGGCGACCTAGCTCACAACGTTGTGCACCTTGGTATTCGTGATTGTTCGATTCAGCGCCGCTACCAAAAGGTTATCGAAGAGGCCCCATCAATCGGTCTGCCAGCTGATCTACAGAATCAGATTCAGGATGCCGCGATAGAGCTGGTTAAATCGGTAAATTACTCAAGCCTTGGAACGGTAGAGTTCTTGGCTGATCTTGCAACTAATAAGTTCTACTTTATCGAGATGAATACCCGCTTGCAGGTTGAACATCCAGTTACCGAGATGGTGACCGATACTGATCTTGTTAAGGAGCAGATCATGCTAGCGGCAGGCGCTGAGCTCTCATGGCAACAGAAGGATATAAAGGTCTCAGGCCACGCTATCGAGGTGCGAATTAATGCAGAGGATCCTCGCACCATGATCCCATCACCAGGATTGATTAAGAGTTACCACCCTCCCGGTGGCAACGGTGTGCGCGTTGATTCTGCTATATACGCAGGATATACGGTCAAGCCTTATTATGACTCTATGATCGGGAAGTTAATCGTGCGCGATCTGGATAGGGAATCCTGCATAAACAAGCTTCTTGTTGCGCTAGATGAATATCTGATCGATGGTATTACAACCAATATCGAACTGCACCGCAGGGTGCTCTCACATCCTGACTTTAGGAGCGGTAACTTCTCAACAAAGTTCCTCGATCAGGTGCAGCTATTTGATTGATGTCGCTAGCGCGTTAAGAAACATTAGGGAGATTCTATAATGAATCGCAGTCTAGTAGCTTTTTCTCTCTCTGTGTTACTTGTCGGCTGGTTATCACACAGCCCGGCTCTGATCATTAACGCGCAGGCGCAGGAGTCCGCAAAACGGGGCACCGTTCAGGTAGCGGAGCGTTCATTTGATTTTGGTTCAGCACAGCAGGGGCAGAAGGTTGTGCATGAATTTGAGATCCGAAATATCGGCAACGGAGAGCTCCGTATTCAGGGGCTTAATACAACATGTGGATGCACTGCGGCAACCGTTGGCTCCCCGGTTATACTGCCTGGGGCCTCGGACAAAATTAAAGTTGAGTTCGATTCCGCTGGATTCTCTGGAAATAAAACAAAGAGCGTCGAGGTGCTTACAAACGATCCAAGCATGCCGAGCTTTGTGCTTACCATTAAGGGTAACATTGTACCTGGAGCGACCGCGCGACCAGTAATGCTTGAATTCGGAAGGATAACTCAGAGCGCCTCAGAGGATGAGCGACGCAGGAGCTTCACGGTCGATGTACCTGAATCAGTTGATGCAACTATCAATTCGGTCCATATCCCATCTCCATACGTTCAGATCCAGGAGGTCACGCACGCTGGGCGGCGCGCCTCTTATACCGTTACGCTACTTCCCCAGGCGCCCCGTGGGCCCTTTAGGGATCGTTTGGTAGTTGAGTTCTCGGGGACAGCTCAACCCGCTCTTAACATACCTATAGTGGCGTTCGTTGAGGGCGATCTGATCGTCAGCCCCGCAACCGTTTCATTCGGTGTTGTGTCGGGAGTGGAGCCCATTGAGCGCCGAGTTAAGTTTGAAAACAGATCGAAGCAAGCCGTTAGCATCGAATCACTTTTAAGCTCGGATGCCGCAGTAACTGCAACACTCGTTGATAGTCAGCCCGGAAAGAGTGGGGTAATCGTTGTGAGGGTGGATCCCTCAAAGGTTACCAGCGATATGAAAGCTACGGTTGAAATCGCCACAAATCATCCAACCGAGCGGGTTGTATTTCTCAATGTGTTTGGAGTTTTGCCACCAAAGCAGTAAATAGTTACAGGAGTAGTGCGAATGGCCCGTTCTCTCCGTGTGCTACAGGTACTTATTATTTGTAGTGTGTCGATCCTGTACTCTCCATTATTGGCGATGGCGGATAGTGTCTCTTACCAGGGCATAGCACTGCCGGTTACCTCTCTAGGTAAATTGGGACATGGTCAGGTCGCTGTAGCGGTATTTAATCAAGCGGCCCTCGTCTCTGAGTCTCAAGTTGGACGGCGTGTTGTCCTACTCTACACATCCTCTGGGCGCCTACACGATCTATCGTTACAGAGTATCGGGGAGCTGCTAGTTGCGGCGAGTGCTGATGGTGATGGCCAACTTACAGTGGCGTTACTGACAGCACTTCTGCATGACCCCATTATTTCACACGCAGATGTTGTAAAAATAGTGCAGCAGATGACGGCGACAGAGCTAGGAAGACGCTCGTTAGTCGAGGCTCTGCGCGAGGTGGTCCCGCAGAGCACAACAGATCGGGTCTGCCCAATTATTTTCCAGCTAAACGTTCAGGAGCTAGAGAGCCTGGTGTTACAAGGGAGAGAGCTATTAGAACCCCTGGTGCGATGTCGATCGTATGGATTTGATTTGGCAGAGCAGGATTTTACCCAGGGCAGGATTGAACCAGGCACCCAGCGCGTGCAGCAGGTCGTAGCTCTGATGCAGGGTGATGCTAGCGAGAGGGTGGAGTTGTTAGCGTGGCTGAGCTCCGTTTCGATGGTTCATAAATCAGAAGCCGCACTTGATAATAAAACCTTTGAGCAACACCTTGAAATTCTCAGAGTTGCGCCACTTACAGCAAGGCTTGCTCCATCAATCACCAAGCAGCTTGCGCTCGCTTTTGCTGAACGGGCGCTTGCCCAGGGGCAAGCTGTCTTGACCCTGCGCATTATCTCAAATTTAAACTTTAATGAGCGCACGACTAAGCATCATGAACTACTGCTACGCGCACTGGATCTGCAGCCTGCGGCGGTTATGCAGGCTATGGCAGAGCCCACTATAAAAACGGCCCTGCTGTTATATGCCAGTAAGGATGAGCAGATAGCTGTAAAGATTGCGCCTCTTCTTTACGCGCAGGCCGAACTTAGCCAGCGGCCTGCTGAATCTATTTTGCTGCGCATTAAAAGAGCTTTGGTGCCGATATCGCTAGCTAGCGGGGCTCTGTTGTTACTCCTATTCCTTTTCATTCGGCAACGCAGACAGAGACATAGACAGAGACAGGAACATAGTCGGGCGCAAGCTCTGCATAGTGAAGATCCTAATGGATATGTAGCAGAGCTAGCCCCAAAGCAACCTAGAGCGCAGGGCGCAGGAGTGGAGGTAAGGCTTTCTGCTGAGTATCTTGAGGTTCTCAAGTTCTTTAATCTTAATCCACAGGTGTCTATAGCGGAGATAAAGCTCGCCTATCGCCAGGCGGTTAAAGCGGTACATCCGGATCTCAATCAGGGCGCACCAGCTGATACAACAGAGGAGTTTATCTACATTACTCAGCGCTATGAGCGACTTTTAGAGTTACACGAGCAAGAGAGCGAAGATAGGTAGCTCTCTCTAACGGTAGCTCTCTGCGTGCATAGATCTGATGGGGCGATATGCCAGTCGGTCTAAAACGCATCTGGGGCTGTGAGCGCAGCGGCAGCGGACGGCGAGCTCCAGTGCTTCTAAGGACCGCAAGGTTTCGGCCCGCCAGTAGCTCCCGCTTTTTGTCGCTGCGGTGGGCCCGCTCTCCGATCTGCTCCCTTAAATATTTAGGCAGCTCAGCGGCGCGCGCCCCAGCCTTTAGCCGTTTTGCTAGGGGATGACAGGCGTAGCTGGCCCCAAATCTTGCCAGAAACTTACTAAAGAGCGCCGCATGTAGGTAGCCGCTTGCGTCTAGATACTCGTTTGCAAGTAGGAGTCCCCAGTGTGGATTGCCCTCGGATACCTGGAACGAGATCTCTCTAAGGATAGCTGTGTTTATCTGCATGAGCTCCCTTAATGCATCTGGCATGCCCGCCAGATAATATTGCAACATACTGATATCTCTCATGTAACTTGAGGAGTGCTGCTGCGAATGACCGCACTCGTGTAGCGTTTTGCAGCAGTAGTCCTTTTATGTGAATGCAGCGGCCTACTTCGTGACAGTGGCAGAGAAGGGGACTATAATGATCAACGCGGCGATTGGGGCGCGCGAGAGAGTGCGCGAACCCGGCCAGGATCGGAAGATAGCAACCGTACCACATGTATCTGTGATGCGTTCCCGGTCGCCGCTTTTTACCAGCACATCATAGCTGGGAGCGCCGATCTTAATACCTCAGCAGCATTGTAACTGGTCACCGTAGTTTAATGTCGCGATTCAAGCTATTGAGATTACGGCGAAGTTTCATAGGTAATTCGATTGGTCGTCCCCTGATCGGGGACGGCAGATTTTGTGACCAGTTAATGTTTTCACCCCCACCGCATTGC